>NZ_JBICKJ010000009.1:0-81620 GCF_043104125.1 Pseudomonas sp. xss_4 | reverse complement strand
CGGGCGACCTGGCGCGCTACCGTGCCGATGGCGTGATCGAATACGTCGGCCGGGTGGACCATCAGGTGAAGATCCGTGGCTTCCGTATCGAGCTGGGCGAGATCGAGACTTGCCTGCTGGCGCAGGCCGGTGTCAGCGAGGCGCTGGTCATGGCGCAGCCTGGCCCGAACGGGCCGCAACTGGTCGCTTACCTGGTTGCAGATGCAAACGTGCAGACGCTGCGCGAAGCGCTCAAGGCGAGCCTGCCGGACTACATGGTCCCCGCCCATCTCATGCTGCTCGACCACATGCCGCTGAGCCCGAGCGGCAAGATCGACCGCAAGGCACTGCCGCTGCCCGAGGCCTCCAGTAACCAGGCATTTATCGCCCCCCAGCGCCCGCTCGAACAGCAACTGGCGCGTATCTGGCAAGACGTGCTGAAGCTTGAGCGGGTCGGGGTGGACGATAACTTCTTCGAGCTGGGCGGTGACTCGATCATCTCCATCCAGGTGGTCAGCCGAGCCCGTCAGCAGGGGCTGCACTTCACGCCCAAGGAGCTGTTCCAGCACCAGACCCTGCGCGCCCTGGCCAAGGTCGTGCGCACTGGCGACAGCGCCGTGCACATCGACCAGGGCACCGTCCTCGGCGGCATGCCGCTGCTGCCGGTGCAGCACAGCTTCTTCAGCGAGGCCATTGCCCAGCGTCACCACTGGAACCAGTCGGTGCTGCTGGTACCACGCACCGCGCTTGAGGGCGTTGCACTGGAGCAGGCATTGCAGGCCCTTGTGCTGCATCACGATGCGTTGCGGCTTACCTTCAGCGAAAGTGAGCAAGGCTGGCACGCCGAACATGGCGAGCCCGTGACGGCGCTGCTATGGCAACGCGAGGTGGCCGATGCCCAGGCGCTCACCGCCCTGTGCGACGATGCCCAGCGTAGCCTGGACCTGGCCCAGGGCCCGCTGCTGCGCGCGGTGTTGGCCACCCTGGCCGACGGCAGCCAGCGCTTGCTGCTGGTGATCCATCACCTGGTAGTCGATGGCGTGTCGTGGCGCATTCTGTTCGAGGACCTGCAACAGGCCTACGCACAATGCCTGGCCGGGCAGCCCGCGAAACTGCCGAGCAAGACCACGGCCTACCAGGCCTGGGCGCATAAGCTTGAGGCGCATGCCCACAGCCCGGCCCTGCTGGGCCAGAAGGATTACTGGCTGGCGCAACTGCGTGGTCAACGCACAGACCTGCCGGGCGCCAAGGCCGATGCGGGCATGCAGGGGCACCACGCCCAGACTGTGCAGACCCGCCTGGACGCCCAGCAAACCCGTCGCCTGTTACAGCAGGCGCCTGCGGCGTACCGCACCCAAGTCAACGACTTGCTGCTGACCGCCTTGGCCCGTGTGATCTGCCAGTGGACGGGCGAACAGGCCGCGCTGATCCAGTTGGAAGGCCATGGCCGCGAGGAGCTGTTCGACGACGTCGACCTCACCCGTACCGTGGGCTGGTTCACCAGCCTGTTCCCGGTGAAGTTGCCCGTGTCGACCGACCTTGGCGATACGCTTCGCCAGGTCAAGGAACACCTGCGCGGCATCCCTGACAAGGGTATCGGCTATGGTGTGCTGCGCTACCTGGGGGACGCTGCCACACGCGAGGCCCTGGGGGCCCTGGCGACGCCGCGTATCACCTTCAACTACCTGGGCCAGTTCGACGGCAGTTTTGCCGACGACGATGACGCCTTGTTCACCCCGGCTACCGAAAAGCGCGGCCGTGAGCAAAGCCCAGATGCCCCATTGGACAATTGGCTGGTGCTCAACGGGCGCGTGTACGACGGTTGCCTGAGCCTGGACTGGACGTTCAGCGCCGAGCAGTTCGAGGTGCAGACCATCGAGGACTTGGCCGATGCCTACGGCGCACAACTGCAAGCGCTGATCGAACACTGCCTGGCGCCTGACGCGGGCGGCGTGACGCCGTCCGATTTCCCCCTGGCCAGTCTTGACCAGGCGCAACTGGACCAGCTTGCGGTGCCTGCGGCCAACCTTGAGGACATCTACCCGCTGTCCCCGATGCAGCAGGGCATGTTGTTCCACAGCCTCTACGAACAGGGAAGTGGCGATTACCTGAACCAGATGCGTCTGGACATCGGTGGGCTCGACCCGCAGCGATTCCGCAGTGCCTGGCAGGCCACCCTCGATGCCCACGCCATCCTGCGCACCGGGTTCAACTGGCAGTTCGAGCAGGCCGTGCAGGTGGTCATGAATCGGGTCGAGCTGCCGTTCCGCCTGCTGGACCTGCGCGACGAAACCTCTGCGCAAGCAACCCTTGATGCCCTGGCGCAAAGCGAACTGCAACGTGGCTTCGAGCTTCATACCGCGCCGTTGCTCAGGCTGGTACTTGCACAGACCGATGTGCAGGACTATCACCTGATCTACACCAGCCACCATATCCTGATGGACGGCTGGAGCACCTCGCAGCTTCTGGGCGAAGTGCTCCAGCGCTATGCCGGTCACCCGGTCACCCAAGGGCCTACGCAGTACCGCGACTACATCGGCTGGTTGCTGCGTCAGGACCGTCAGGCCAGCGAGGCGTTCTGGCGCGATCAACTGGCCCGCCTGCCGGCACCGACCCTGCTGGCACAAGCCTTGAAGCCGGCAACGCGCAGCTCAGGTCAATACGATCATTACCACCGGCTGGACGAACATCACACCCAGCGTCTGAACGCCTTTGCGCGGCGCCACAAGGTCACCCTCAACACCGTCATCCAGGCGGCCTGGCTGTTGCTGCTGCAACGCTACACCGGGCACGACGGCGTCGTGTTCGGGGCCACCGTGGCCGGGCGCCCGGCGGCGATCAGCGGTGTGGAGCAGCAGATCGGCCTGTTCATCAACACCTTGCCGGTAGTGGCCAGCCCCCAGGTAGATCAGCCGCTGCAGGCGTGGCTGCATGCGCTTGTGCAACTGAACCTGGCACTGCGCGAGCAGGAGCACACCCCGCTCTTCGATATCCAGCGCTGGGCCGGGCAGGGCGGTGAAGCGCTGTTCGACAACATCCTGGTGTTCGAGAACTATCCGGTTTCCGAGGCGCTGCAAGCAGCGCCCGTGGACCTGCGCTTTGGCAGCATCGACAACCATGAGCAGAGCAACTACCCGCTGACCGTCAGCGTAAACGCCGGGTCCACCGTGCTGCTGCACTTTACCTACGCGGGCGAGGCGTTCGATGCGCCGGGTATCGCGGGCATCAGTGACAACCTGGCCCACTTGCTCCTGCAAATGGTCGAGGGGCCCGACGGGCTTTGCCTGGGCGATCTGACCCTGCTGGACGACGGGCGCCAGCACGCCCCGGTGCAGGACTGGGGCATGGCCGCCGGTCAATACCCAAGCCTGGCCCCTGCCCATGTGCTGTTCGAGCAGCAGGCCCAGCGCGTTCCGCACCACACTGCGCTGATCACTGAAACCACCGAACTGACTTACGCCCAGCTCAACGCGGCGGCCAACCGCCTGGCCCACCGCCTGATCGCCCAGGGCGTGGGCCCGGACGTGCTGGTCGGCATCGCCGTCGAGCGCGATGCGCCGATGGTCATCGCCTTGCTGGCCGTGCTCAAGGCAGGCGGCGGCTACGTGCCGCTCGATCCGAAATTCCCCCGCGAGCGCTTGCAGCAGATGGTCGAGGACAGCCGCATCGCGCTGCTGTTGACCCAGTCGCACTTGCGCCAAGCACTGGCGCTGGACGCGCAGGTGCAGTGCCTGCTGCTGGATACGCCTGAGGACGGCAGCGGCGCCGACAGCGACCCGCTCAACCGCGTGCACGCCGACAACCTGGCCTACGTGATCTTCACCTCCGGCTCGACCGGCCGGCCGAAGGGCGTGGCCATCAGCCATGGTGCCTTGACCCGCCACGCTTTCGTGGCCCAGTGGTATTCCGATATCCACGCATCCGACTGCGTGCTGCAATTCGCCACGTTCAACTTCGACGCCTTCGTCGAGCAGCTTTACGCCCCGCTGGTCTGCGGTGCCACCGTGATGCTGCGGGGCAACGAAATCTGGGACAGCGAGACGTTCTACCAGCGGGTGCTGGCCCACGGCATCAGCGTGGCCGACCTGCCGACCGCGTACTGGAACCTGCTGGCCACCCAGTTTGCCAGCGTAGGGCCACGCGACTACGGGCAGCTGCGCCAGATTCATGCGGGCGGCGAAGCCATGCCGCCTGAAGGCATGGCCGCCTGGCACAAGGCCGGGCTGGGCCATGTGCGCCTGCTCAACACCTACGGCCCGACCGAAACCACGGTCACTTCCACCACGCTCGACTGCACCCCGTACGTGCTGGGCGAACAACCCGTGCCTCACACCTTGCCGATCGGCACGGCTTTGCCAGGGCGGGACATCTACCTGCTGGACGACGCCGGGCAGCCGGTGCCGACCGGTGTCGTAGGTGAGCTGGTGATCGGCGGCCAGTTGCTGGCGCGCGGCTATTTCGGCCGCAGTGCGCTGACCGCCGAGCGCTTCCTGCCCGACCCGTTCGGCGGCAACGGCGGGCGCTTGTACCGCACGGGCGACCTGGCGCGCTACCGTGCCGATGGCGTGATCGAATACGTCGGCCGGGTGGACCATCAGGTGAAGATCCGTGGCTTCCGTATCGAGCTGGGCGAGATCGAGACTTGCCTGCTGGCGCAGGCCGGTGTCAGCGAGGCGCTGGTCATGGCGCAGCCTGGCCCCAATGGGCCGCAACTGGTGGGCTACGTGGTCACGCAGGTGGCTGCGGTCACGCTGCGCGATGCCCTGAAAGCGAGCCTGCCGGACTACATGGTGCCGGCGCACCTGGTGGTGCTCGACAGCCTGCCATTGAGCCCGAGCGGCAAGATCGACCGCAAGGCACTGCCGCTGCCCGAGGCCGCTAGCAGCCATGCCTTCGCCGCCCCGCAGACAGCGCTCGAACAGCAGTTGGCCACAGTCTGGCAAGACGTGCTGAAGCTTGAGCGGGTCGGGGTGGACGATAACTTCTTCGAGCTGGGCGGTGACTCGATCATCTCCATTCAGGTGGTCAGCCGAGCGCGGCAACTGGGGCTGCACCTGACCCCGAAAGCGTTGTTCCAGCACCAGACACTCCGGGCCTTGGCCCAGGTCGTTGGCACGGCAGACACAGCTCTGCAGATCGACCAAGGTGCGGTCACCGGCAGCACGCCGTTGCTCCCTGTGCAGCACAGCTTCTTCAGTGAGGCCATTGCCCAGCGTCACCACTGGAACCAGTCGGTGTTGCTGGTGCCGAGCGCGCCGCTTCAAGGGGCTGCGCTGGAGCAGGCGTTGCAGGCGTTGGTGCACCACCACGATGCCCTGCGCCTGCGCTTCAGTGAAGGCGAGCAGGGTTGGCAGGCCTGCCACGGCGACAGTGCCCAGGCGCTGCTGTGGCAACGCGAGGTGACCGATGCCCAGGCACTCACCGCCCTGTGCGACGATGCCCAGCGTAGCCTGGACCTGGCCCAGGGCCCGCTGCTGCGCGCGGTGTTGGCCACCCTGGCCGATGGCAGTCAGCGCTTACTGCTGGCGATCCATCACCTGGTGGTCGATGGCGTGTCGTGGCGCATTCTGTTCGAGGACCTGCAACAGGCTTACCAGCAGTGCCTGACCGGGCAGCCGCTCAGCCTGCCGGCCAAGACCAGCGCCTACAAGGCCTGGGCTGAACGCCTGCAAGCCCACGCCCGAAGCGAAACCCTATGCCAGCAACTGGCCTACTGGCAGGCCCAACTGCAGGGCTTTGCCCAGACGTTGCCTGGCGAAGATGCCCAAGGCAGCCAGCAGGTGGGCGACGCCCACACCGTGCAGGTTGAACTGGATCCAGCGCTGACCCGACAACTGCTTCAGCAGGCCCCGGCCGCTTACCGCACCCAAGTCAATGACCTGCTGCTGACCGCCCTGGCGCGGGTGATCTGCCAATGGACGGGCGAGCAGGCGGCATTGATCGAGTTGGAAGGCCACGGCCGCGAGACGCTGTTCGACGACGTCGACCTCACCCGTACCGTGGGCTGGTTCACCAGCCTGTTCCCAGTGAAACTGCCGGTGGCGGGGCCAGTGGGGGACACCATCAAGCAGGTCAAGGAGCACCTGCGTGCCATCCCGGACAAGGGCCTTGGCTTTGGAGTGCTGCGTTATCTGGGCGATGCGGCCACCCGCCAGGCATTGGCCACCCTGGCGCAGCCACGCATCACCTTCAACTACCTGGGCCAGTTCGACGCCAGCGCCGCACGTGAGGACGACGCGCTGTTCGCCCCGGCTGCGCAGAGCGGTGGGCGCCAGGTCAGTGATCAGGCGCCGCTGGGCAATGCCTTGACCATCAACGGGCAGGTGTTCGAGGGCGCCCTGAAGCTGGACTTCACGTTCAGCCGCCAGCGGTTCGCCGCGGGCACCATCGAGGAACTGGCCCAGGCCTATGTGGGCGAGCTACGTGCGGTCGTTGAACACTGCCTGGCCTTGGAGCACCCCTGCCTGACCCCGTCCGACTTCCCGCTCGCAGGGCTGAGCCAGGCGCAGCTGGACCGCTTGCCGGTGCCGGCCGGGGCTGTCGAAGACCTGTACCCGCTGTCGCCGATGCAACAGGGCATCCTGTTCCATACCCTCGAAGCCGCCCAACAGGGGCTGTACGTCAGCCAAACCAGCGTGCAGGTACAAGGGCTGGACAACGCGCGCTTCATTGCGGCCTGGCAGCACATGGTCGATCGCCATGAAATCCTGCGCACTGGGTTCTGGACCGAAAGCCACCTCAGCGAGCCGTTGCAATGGGTGGCCAAGCGTGCCGAACTGCGTGTGCGCGAGCTCGATTGGCGAGATCGCCCGGTCAGCGTCGCCGACCTGCAAGGCCTGGCCGAACAGGACTACGCCCGCGGCTTCGACCTGCTGCAGCCGCCCTTGATGGGCCTGACCTTGGTGCGCCTGGACGAGCAGCGCCAGCAACTGATCTGGAGCAGCCACCACATCCTCATGGACGGCTGGAGCCACTCACGCCTGCTTGGCGAGGTGTTCGCCGTGTACGGTGGGCAAGCACTGCCCGGCAAGCGCGGCAGCTACCGCGACTACATCGGCTGGCTGGCCGCCCAGCCCCAGGCGCAGATGGAGCTCTTCTGGAAAGACAAGCTGGCCGGGCTGGAAGGGCCCACCCTGCTGGCCACCGGGTTGCATCCAGCGCCCGTCGCCGAGGCCGACGGCTACGACGCCCTGTACCTGAACTGGGACGCCGCGCAAACCCGGCAACTGCGTGATCAGGCCCAGCGCCTGCGGGTCACGCCCAACACGCTGATCCAGGCGGCGTGGTTGCTGCTGCTGCAACGCTACACCGGGCAATCGCGCGTGTGCTTCGGCGCAACCGTTGCCGGTCGTCCGGCAAACCTGCCGGGTGCTGAAGACATGCTGGGCCTGTTCATCAACACGCTGCCGATCATCCAGGCACCTGCGCCCGAACAGCCGGTGGGCCAGTGGTTGCAGGCCCTGCAGGACTACAACGTGCAGGTGCGCGACTACGAGCACGTCTCTCTGGCCGATGTGCAGCGTTGGTCCGGGCAAAGCGGGCAGGCGCTGTTCGACAGCATCGTGGTGTTCGAGAACTATCCCCTGGACGAGCGCCTGCAAGACGCCGGTGAAGACGGCTTGCGCTTCGGCGCCAGCGAAGGCCGCGACGTGACCAACTATGCCATGGACCTCGCCGTGCACCTGGATGACACCTTGAGCATCGAGTTCCTTTATTGGCGCAGCCGCTTCAGCCCCGCCGCCTGCCAAGGCATCCGGCGCAGCTTCGAGCGCTTGCTTCAAGCGCTGCTGGGCGACCCACTGGCAGCCATCGGCAGCCTGCCCATGCTCGATGCCGACGCTGAACGCCAGCAAGCCCAGGCCAACCGGCTGGTCGCCAACCCGACCCGCACGCCGCTGCTGCAGCGCATTGCCGGGCATGTGCAGGCCCGTGGTCAGCAGGTGGCGGTCAGCTGCGCCGGGCGGTCCCTGACGTATGCCGAACTTGAGGCGCGCGCCAACCGCCTGGCCGTGGCCCTGATCGAGGCCGGTGCTGCCCCGGAGGTGCGTGTCGGGGTGGCGCTGGAGCGCTCGGTGGACATGATCGTGGCCTTCTATGCGGTGCTCAAGACCGGCGCTGCCTATGTGCCTGTCGATATCGACTACCCACGCGAGCGGGTGCAGTGGATCATCGAGGACTCGGCCATGCGACTGCTCATCAGCCAGGCCAGCGTCAGTGAACGTTTGCCAAGCGCCGAAGGGGTCGACACCCTCCTGCTCGAATCGCTTGCGCCGGTACAGGCGCAGGTCGCCTTGCCGGCGGTCGCGATCGACGAGGACAACCTGGCGTACCTGATCTACACCTCCGGTTCGCTGGGCAAGCCCAAAGGCGTTGCGGTCGCCCGCGGGCCGCTGGCCATGCACTGCCAGGCCATCATCGAGCGCTATGGGATGAGTGAGGCAACCCGCGAATTGCTGTTCATGTCGTTCGCCTTCGATGGCGCCCAGGAGCGCTGGCTGTCCACCCTGGCGGCCGGTGGTCAGCTGGTGGTGCGCGACAACCGTCTGTGGACGCCCGAGGAAACCTGGCAGGTGCTGCATGAGCAGGCCATCACCATCGCCTGTTTCCCGCCTGCGTACCTGCAACAGTTGGCCGAATACGGCCAGGCCTTCGACAGCCCGCCACCGGTGCAGATCTACTGCTTTGGCGGCGACGCTGTGGCCGATGCCAATTTCGAGTTGGTCAAGCGCACCCTGCGCCCAAGGCTGCTGACCAATGGCTACGGCCCTACCGAAACCGTGGTCACGCCGTTGCTGTGGGTGGTCGATACCGACCAGCGCTGCGAGGCGGCCTATGCGCCGATTGGCACACGGGTGGGCGAGCGTACCCTGCACATTCTCGATGCCGGCCTGAACCCATTGCCCGATGGCGTACCGGGTGAGTTGTACATTGGCGGGGAGGGGCTTGCGCGGGGCTACCATGCGCGGCCAGGCCTGACCGCCGAGCGTTTCGTCGCCGACCCCAGCGGCAGTGGCGCGCGCCTGTACCGCACCGGCGACCTGGTGCGCCGCCGCGCAGACGGAGTGATCGACTTCCTTGGCCGCCTGGATCATCAGGTGAAGATCCGGGGCTTTCGCATCGAGCTGGGCGAAATCGAGGCCCGCTTGCGCAGTCAACCCCAGGTGCGCGATGCGGTCGTCGTGGCCCGTGACACCGAAGGCGGCAAGCAACTGATCGGCTACGTGGCCACCAGCAGCCCGGCGCTGCAAGGCGAGGCGCTGCGCATGGCGTTGCAACAGGGCTTGCCCGACTACATGGTGCCCAGCCAGATCCTGGTGCTGGAACACCTGCCGCTGAGCCCCAACGGCAAGGTCGACCGCAAGGCGCTGCCAGACCCGTCCTTCAAGGGCCGCGAGTACGTGGCGCCGCGCAACGCCCTCGAAGCGGGCCTTGTCGCGATCTGGCAAGAGGTGCTGGAGCTGGAGCAGGTCGGGGTGACGGACAACTTCTTCGAGCTGGGCGGCGATTCCTTGCGCACCCTGAAGGTGTTGTCCAAGGTGCGCAATCAACCGGCGCTGGGCGTTGAGCTGAAGCTGCGTGACATGATGAGCAAACCCACCATCGCCGAGTTGTCCGGTTATGTGGATGACGCCGTGGCAGTGCCGTCACCGCTGCTGCCGCTCAACGGCCCGGTCGCGCATTGCGAGCCCCTGTTCTGCCTGCACGCAGGGTTCGGCACCGTGTTCGACTACGAGCCCCTGGCGCGGCGACTGGACGGAGTGCGCCAGGTCATCGGCGTGCAGTGCCGCATGCTGCTGGACAAGCACTGGCAGGACAGCTCGCTGGAAGCCATGGCCCAGGACTACGCAGGGTTCATCCGCGAACAGCAACCACAAGGGCCGTACCACCTGCTGGGCTGGTCGCTGGGCGGGCCGCTGGCGCTGCTGGTCGCCCGTGTGCTGGAAGGGCAGGGCCACTGCGTGCACTTCGTTGGGCTGGTGGACAGCTTCGTGCCCGGTGACCACGGCCCAGAGGACGACCTGACCGAAGAGCTGCGCAACTTCCTGTCGATCATCCTGGACCAGCCGCCCGAAAGCCTGCCCACGTTCGACCTGACTCTCGACGGCTC
The DNA here is from genome assembly GCF_043104125.1 of Pseudomonas sp. xss_4. NCBI lineage: Bacteria > Pseudomonadati > Pseudomonadota > Gammaproteobacteria > Pseudomonadales > Pseudomonadaceae > Pseudomonas > Pseudomonas sp. xss_4. The sequence goes on along the minus strand of NZ_JBICKJ010000009.1, from coordinate 71,533 downwards.
CCACCAGGCCCTCGAAGCCCTGGTAGCGCAGGTGCAGGCCCACGTGCTGGGCAGCGGTGATTCACCGCGCTTTGCTGCCGAGGAACTGGTGCATGCCTTTACGGTGGCGCTGCGCCTCAAGGCCCTGTCGCGACGCCTGGCGCCGCTGCCCGCCATCGAGTGCCCGGCCAGCTTCTGGTGGGCAGAGGAGGGGTACGGCGCGCCGGCCCACGCCTATCAACGGCGGTTCAGCCATGACGACGCAACGCTCATCCAGGCGTCGCACTTCGACATCCTCAAGCAGCCCCAGGTGTTGCGCGAGGTGTGCCAGTGCCTGGACGCGACCACCGAAACCCAGGGGCGCGCGTGACGCGCCCTGTCACTGACTTTCAAGTAAGGATTGAACATGGCATTGCACCCTGACCTGGCCGCGTTTCTGGAACTGGTCGAATTCGGCAGGCTGACCGGCAAAAGCCAGCCCATGCACGCGATGGAGGTGGCCCAGGCCCGCGCCGAATTCGCCGCCAGCTCGCAAGTGCTCGACCCCAGCCCGCCCGGTGACCTGAGTGTCAGCGAACTGAGCATCCCCACCCGCGACGGCGCCCAGCTGCCCGCACGGCTCTACCGCAACGGGCAGCCTGCAGCTGCACCGCAACCGGTGATCCTCTACCTGCACGGCGGCGGCTATGTGGTCGGCAGCCTCGACTCACACGATTCGGTGTGCCGGCGCCTGGCGAGCATGGGCGACTTCGCGGTGCTCGCCCCGGATTACCGACTGGCGCCGGAGCACCGTTTCCCCGTTCCTGTGAACGATGCGCTCGATGCCGCCAACTGGCTGGCCGAGCATGCCCTTGCGCTTGGGCTGGACAACCGCCGGGTGGTGTTTGCCGGCGACAGCGTCGGCGCAAGCCTTGCGACCGTCCTGGCCATCACCGCGGTCAAGGCCCCTGAAACGTTGGCGATCAAGCCGCTGGCGCAGCTGCTGTTCTACCCGGTCACCGACTTGTCGTGCCTGCGCGACTCCCACCGCCAGCATGCCGAAGGCTATTTGCTGGAGACCGAGACGCTGGAGTGGTTCTACCAGCACTACGCACCGCTGCCCCAACAACGCCTGGACTGGCGCGCTTCACCGCTGCTAGCCCAAGTGGACACGCCTCTGGCGCCGGCTTATCTGTGGGTGGCGGAATATGACCCGTTGCATGACGAAGGCCTGGCCTATCGCGACCGGTTGCAGGCGAGCGGGACGCCGGTGACGTTTGTACGGGCACAGGGGCTTAGCCATGACTTTTTGCGGATGTCGGGGTTGGTGGGGCAGGTGGGGGGAATTTATCGGGATGTGGGGGGGTGGCTGAACGCGGTTGGGGGGTGAGGTGGGCGTTGTGTTATTTCGTCGATTTGGCCATCAACAGCAGACTGATCTGCCGTTACCACGGCGCTGGTACCTGACGATTTCTCAGCTGACGTTGCATTTGGATGACGTACACGTTTCGGGCGGCGCAGCCCATGTGCAACAGCGGCGGGCAGGCGATGAGCGTAATAGCCCTGGCGTGCCGTTAGCAGAATAGAGCGCACACACATCCAGCCCTATCTATTGCGACCAACTTGGACAGTAGGTGTGTGCTTTTTCTGATCGTTTACTAGGCTCTGTGAGAAAAGCCTTGATACTCGGTGATGCTGCGTGGAAAACAGCCTGGATCGCCAGCCCGGTCGGAATGCTCATTTACAACCACCCGTAACGTCGAGCGCGACTCCGACCGTTCCTCGGCTGTTTTTCGCCTTGCCTGACCTTCGTCTCAAGACTTTTCAGACGGAGCCTAGGTAGGCGTTGCGGATGGCTACAGGATGGGTAGCGTTCGAGCACAGCCGCCTTGCGGCGCCTCGCAGGCAAGCCGGCCCAGTTGCCGAGCCGGCTTGACGTTCCAGGCAGGGGGTTTAGAAGCTATACCGGGTCGTGAACATCACGTTGCGCGGCTCACCGTAATAACCGGTGAAGAACGTGGGGTCCAAGGCGCTGAAGTACTTCTTGTCGAACACATTGTTCACGTTGACGGTGGCGCTCAGCTCCTTGGTGATGTCGTAGCGCGCCATCAGGTCGAACACGGCGTACTGCTGCTGGGTCGCCTTGCCCTGGCTGGTGGTCAGGCTCAAGCCGCTCTGCCAGTTCATGCCGCCACCCACGGTCAGCTGGTTGAGCTCGCCGGGCAGGCGGTAGGTGGTCCAGAGCTTGACCAGGTTGGCCGGCGCCTCGGTCATGATGCGCTCGTGGTCCGAGTCCTTGGTCAGGCTGTGGCTGTAGCTGGCGCTGACGTTCCAGTCGGGCATGACTTCGCCGTAGATTTCCATGTCGATGCCGCGGGTCTTGGCGCCGGACACCGCGCGGTATGCCGACTCACGAACGGTACCTTCGACAGTCTCGCCGGTGGCCACGCCCAGGTTGTCCTGCTTGATTTCATAAAGGGCGACGGCGGTGTTGACTCGCCCCTCCAGAAACTCACTCTTCAGGCCAATCTCGTAGTTGTCACCTTCGCGCGATTCCAGGGTCTTGCCTGCTTGATCGCGGATCGACTGCGGCTTGTAGATCTTGGTGTAGCTTGCGTAAAGCGAGTGGATGTCGGTGAGGTCGTACACCACTCCTGCATAGGGGGTGACGAAACCGCTTTCGCGGGTCGAGGCCCGGCTGTTCAGGCCCGGGTAGGACGGGTTAGCCACGGTTTTTTTCTTGTAGCTGTAGTCGCCTACCCGCGCGCCCAGGATCAGCGACAGGTCATCGGTGGGTTTGAAGCGCGCCACCATGTACGCGGCGTTCTGGCGCACGGTGGTGTCGTCGTTCATCAGCTTGCCCACTGAAAGGGGGCGCTCTGTGTCGTTGTCCCAGGTGTAGATATTGGCCGGGCGGCCTTCCAGGTCGTCGTCTGCCGGGTCGCTGTAGTCGTGGAATTCCGAACCGCTCAGGCCGATCACCAGCTCATGCTCGCGGCCCAATAGCTGGAAGGGGCCCTGCACCAGGGCGTCGATACCCAGTTGGCGCTGCGAGCCTGAGCCGTCGCCGCCGTACAGGTAGGCACCTTCGCCGGTTTGCTTATCGGGGAAGTCGCCGCTGAGCGAGGCCAGGGAATAGTCACGCGAGCTGTACATGTTGTTGACCGCCACCTTGAGCTTCCAGTCGTTGACCAGGCTTTGCTCAAGGTTGGCGAAGGTGGTGAGCGTGTTCTGCTTGCGATAGCTCCAGCGCGAACCTGCGTTGATCGAACGGGAAAAGTCGGTCTGCTCGCCATTGCTGTAGAACAGCGGGAAGCTGGCGAACGATACGCCACGCGGGTTGTTCTTCTGGTAGTCCACGCCCACGCTCAACAGGGTGCTGTCGGTGAGGTCGGCTTCGAGGATGCCGTAGTAGGTCTGTTTTTCCTGCTGGTAGTGGTCGATGTAGCTGTTGCCTTGCTTGTACGCCACGACTGTGCGACCGCGCAGGCGGGCATCGTCGGTCAGGGGGCCAGACACGTCCACCTCGGTGCGGTAAGTGTCCCAGGAACCCGCCCCGGCGGTGATCGAGCCCTGGAAGGTGGAGGTCGGGCGCTTGCGGACCAGGTTGATGCTGCCCGATGGGTCACCGGCACCTGTCATCAGGCCAGTGGCGCCGCGCACGATTTCGACGCGGTCGTAGATCGAAGTGTCGATCAGGCTCTGCGGGCTGGCACTGGTCTGCACGATCAGGGTGGTGGGGATGCCATCGAACTGGTAGCTGTCGATCGAATAGCCGCGCGAATAGATATTCACCCGCTCACTGTCGATGTTCTGCACCGACAGGCCCGGCGCCTGCTTGAGCACGTCGCTGAGGGTGGTCAGCTGTTGGTCCTGCAGGCGTTGACGGGTCATCACGCTGACCGACTGAGGCGTTTCGCGCAGGGACATGGGCAGCTTGGTGGACGCACTGCTGCTGTTGACGGTGTACGAACGGCTGGCTTCGCTCGAACCGTCCAGGTTGCTTTGCACGGTGGTGGCGTCCAGCTGCAGCGAGCTGGTGTCGTTGCCACGACGGTGAATGGTCACACTGTTGCCCTGGATGTCGTACGCAAGCCCCGTGCCTGCCAGCAAAGTGGCCAGGGCCTGCTGCGCGGTGAGGTGGCCTTTGACGGCTCGACCTTTGAGCCCTTGCACATCATCCGGGCTGAACAACACCTGCTGGTCGGCCTGCCGGCCGAACGCCTGCAACGAAGCGGAGAGCGGCATGGCGGCAATGTCCACATCCACTTCCTGGGCCATCACCTGGGCCGACAACGGCAGGCACAGCGCCATGCTCAGGCTTGAGCCGAGCAGCGTCGTCTGGAAGGCACGGTGAAGCCTGAAGGCCTGGGTGAGCGGGTTGAGCGTGCTAAGGGCTGGCATTACATCCTCTCTGATGGAGTTTGAAATGATAATGATTTGTATTAGTTGCTCAGTGAGACGCATCAGCGTAGGAAAACCGGAAAGAAAAGTTTCAGTCCGGTTACAACGGATCAGGCGGGGTGGAGTGCTGGCGCGATCTTGCCGCGGTGCAGGCGCACCAAGTGGTCGGCGATATCGAAGTAGCGATCGTCGTGGGAGATCACGATGATGGTCTTGCCTAGCCGCTTCAGGTCTGGCAGCAGCTCGGTGTAGAAGATCCGCCGGAACGTCGGGTCCTGGTCGGCGGCCCATTCATCGAACACCAGGACGGGCCGCTCCTCCAGCCAGGCGCTGACCAGCGCCAGGCGCTTGCGTTGGCCGGTAGACAGGTCGGTGGTGCTGAACACCCCGTCGCGGATGCTCACCTTGTGGTCGATCTCCAGCCGCCTGAGGTAACGCCCTGCGTCATCGGGCAGCGGTTGGTCGCCCTGGATCACGTCGTCGAACAGGTAGTAGTCGGCGAAGATGGTGGTGAACAGCTGGCGATAGTCATCGCGGGTCTGGGCCGTCACGGGCTGGCCGTTGAGCACGATGCTTCCGGCCTGCGGGGCGTACAGGCCCAGCAGCAGCTTGATCAGGGTGGTCTTGCCGCAGCCGTTTTCACCGACGATGAACACGATGTCGCCTTGCTCGACCTGCAAATTCACCGGCCCGAATTGGAAGGGCTCGGCGCCCTCCACGGCAGGGAAGGTGTAGCGAACGTCCCTGAGTTCGAGCGAGTTCATGGCCAGGGCTGGCTTGCGTGCGTCGTCCAGCAGCAGGTGTGGTTCGGGCGAGGAGAACTGCGTGGACAGCGCAGCAATGCGGCGAAAGGCGATCTGGGCCTTGCCGATGATCGGCAGGGTGCTGATCAGGTGCTCCAGCGGGCCCTTCATGTACAGCAGCACCAGCACAAAACCGCTGGTAACGCTCTTGTCCGCCGAGGGCCAGTACGATTGCAGGGCAAGCGCCACCGCGATGACCACGAAGAACAACATCGAGCCCAGGGTCTTGGCGATCACGAAGGTGTTGATCGAGCGGACCTGGGTGGCGCAAATCCGGTTGGCCGTGTCGCGGATGCCGTGGCTGAACATCCGTTGACGGCGTGGACGGTGAATACGCAATTCCTTGGCGCCTTCGGCGATGGCGCTGTAGTGCTTCTGCAAGTCGTCCTCGGCTTCTCGGGCGGCTTCAAAGCCACGCATGCCCCTGGCCTGGGCGATGAACTGCAACACGGTTCCCACGCCGATGGCCACCAGGATCACCAGGAACATCTGCCACGACAGGTGGGCCAGGTAGCCCAGGCACCCCAGCGTCACGGTGAGCGAGATGGCCAGCGGGGCGAAGACGTAGGCGAAGTCGCTGATGGTGTCCACATCATGGGTCAGTACCGGGATCAGCCGGTGGCTGCGGTAACGCTCGATCTGGTCGATGGGTGCGGCCAGCACCTTTTCACCCAGCTGACGACGCAAGGTCGCGATGACGTGCTGGCCTACGTAGTTGGTGCCCATGTCGGACAGAATCGAGCTGAGCAGCGCCAGCAGGCACAGGCCGGCGAAGCCCAGCACCACGCCCTGGGTCAGGCCGGCGTCGCTGTGCAAACTGCTGTTGATGGTGGCCAGCAGAGCGGTGACGCTCAGGCCACCGATCATGCCCAGGACGATGCAAACCGTGACCAGGGGCCAGAACGGCTTGAGCAGGGCGAACAGTTCCCTGACGGCGCCACGAGGTGGATGGGTCATGTGTTTCTCCTCAATCGCGTGGGGCTGTCAGAGGTCGCGGACGACTCGGAAACCAAGGAAGTCGCCGCGCACCTCGGGGGAGCGGTTGTTGCGGTTGCCCGAGCGCGAGAACACCGGGGCCTCGCCCCAGTCGTTGCCGCGCATGACGCGTTTCTCGCAGTTGCCGGTCTTCCAGGCGCTGCCATCGGCAGGCGCACCCTCGTAGTCAGGGTTCAGGCAATCGGCCGTCCACTCGTAGACATTGCCATGCATGTCGTACACGCCAAAGGCGTTGGCCGGGTAGCTGCCCACGGGCGCGGTGTAGGAGTAGCCATCGGCGGGGCCGTAGGTGTTGGCGTGCTGGCTGATGCTGTAGGCCTTCTCGTCGTTGTTGTCGAAGGGGAACGGGAAGGGGCCGGTGGAGCCGGCCCGGGCGGCGTATTCGCGCTGCGCCTCACTGATCAGACGGTAGGTGTGCCCGGTCTTTTTCGTCAGCCATTGAGCGTACGCATCGGCGTCGAACCAGCTGATGCACACCGCCGGTTGGCGAGGGCCCTGCTTATAGGTGGGTTTGCTGGCCTTGCAGAAGCGGCCAGGACGGGTGTCGCCATCGGCGATTTTGACCCCGGTTTCCCGGATGTACGCATCCAGCTCGCCTGCGGTGACCGGGAAGCGGCCCACCGCGAACGGCTTGGCGAAGGTCACGGTGTGCTGCGGGCCTTCGTCGTATTCGCGGCCCACTTCATCCTCCGGGGTACCCATCAGGTAGCTGCCGGCGGGCAGTACCACCATTTCCGGGCAATGTGGGCAGTCCTTGAAAACGCTACCGGGTTTGATCGCTTCGCCTGCGTGGACAACAGGGCAGGCCAGCAGGCCGAGCACTAAGGCAGCGCCTAGCTTGTACAGTCTGCTGGACAATGGTTTGGGTGAAGCGCAAGGCAGGTTGGGCATGGTGATAAGTCCGTGATCGGTGGTCTGGATGAAGGGTTCAGCGGCGCAAGCGTGGCGTGAGTACGGCGATCAGCCGGTCGATTTCGGCTTCGGTGTTGAGCAGGCCCGGTGCAGTGCGCACCACCGGTCCCACGTCGCGCGATACCGCATCGACGACGATGCGCTGGCTGTTGAGGTAGGCGGCGACCTCGTCGGCATCCTGGTCGGTCACCCGAAAGAAGGTGAAGCCAGCCGATTGGCGGGTGCTGCGCGGCGTGACCAGCTGCACGCCCGGTAACGTTTCGAGCCGCTGCCTGAGGTAGTTGTTGAGGCCGTGGATGCGTGCCTGGATGGCGGCCTTGCCGTGCTGCAGGTGCAAGTCGAAGGCTGTGCCCAGCGCCCACCGATGCTCGAAGGCGTGATAGCCGCCTGGGGTGAAGGTGGTGGCGAAATCCTCGTCCTCGGAAAAGGTCGCGATAAGCGGGTTCAGGTTATCGAGTGCGGTGGTGGCAGCGCAGATGATCCCTGTGCCGCGTGGGCCGAACATCCACTTGTGCGTGCCGGCAATGAAGTAGTCGCAGTTCAGGTCGGCAAAGCGCATGTCCTCGACACCAAAGCCATGTACGCCGTCGATGACGTACAGGATGCGCTCATGCTCGGCGCGGTCGCGGTTGGCTTCGCGGACCAGTTCGCCGATGGCGCCGACCGGCAGCTTCACGCCGCTGCCCGAGTGCACCCAGGTCATGCCCAGCGCGCGGGTCTCGGGGTTGATGGCCGCCTTGATGGTGCTCAGCACCTGGTCGGTGGACAGGTTCCACGGCTCGTCGAACAGCCGCAGGCGGCGTACCGGGGTGCCGTCGCGGGCGGTGCGAAAGTCCAGGGTGTGGCGCGCTGCGGAGTGCTCGTGCACCGTCGTCAGGATCTCTTGCCCGGGTGCTATCTTCAGCCCACCGTAGATCAGGCCCAACCCCTCGGTGGTGCTGCCGGTCAGGGCAATTTGCCGCGGGGCGACTTCCAGGTAGCGGGCCGCCGCTTCGCGCACCTGCGCTTCGTGTTTCCATTCCGACTGGCTGTCCCAGTCCACCAGCCGTGCCGGGTGCCGGTCCAATTGCGCGCGCAAGGCCTCGATGGCCTCGCGCACCGGTCTTGGGTGCGACGTGATCAGGAAGTTGGCGAAGTGGGCGTAGGCCGGGTCGAGGTTGAACAGGCTGCGAAAGCCCGCCCAGGCGTCAGCGCCTGTGGCGGGTGTGGGCGCGGCCTGGGCGGCGGCTATCAAGTGCCCTGCCAGTGGCAGGCTGGCAGCGAGCAGGCTGGCCTGCTTCAGAAAGGCGCGACGGTCGTTCATCTAAGGGCTCGCATCATCATCGGGAGGGGGTGGCGCCAGGGGCCGCTGCCGCTTGTACCTGCTGCCAGACACGCAGGAAATTGCCGCCCCACAGCTTGCTGATGTCAGCTTCGGAGTAACCCCGTGTAATCAGTTCGGCCGTAACGTTGCGGGCCTCGCTGGCATCCTGCCAGCCGTCGATGCCGCCGCCTTCGTTGAAGTCCGAACTCAGGCCGACATGGTCGATGCCGACCTTGCGCACCGCATAGTCGATGGCGTCGCCGTAGTCCTTGAGCGTGGCTGGCGGTTCTTCGTCGAGGATGGCGTACAACGCATTGGCGTACTGGCCCACTTTCTGTTCAGGCCAGCCCGCGATGACAGGGTCGCCCGGCATGAGGGCGTAGTTCAGGTCGGCCAGGGGCGGCAGGGCATAGTCGCTGCGCAGCGCGTTGAGCCGCTGCTGGGTTTTGCTGCTCAAGGGCTTGAGGTAGGTGGAGAAGGCGACGATCTGGATGACGCCGCCGCTGTCCTTGATCAGTTGCATTTCCTTGTCCGACAGGTTGCGGCGGATGTCGACCATCGCCCGGGGCGCTGAATGCGACGCCACCACCGGTGCCCGGCTGAGCGCCACGACCTGGGCCAGTGCCTGGCTGGACATCTGCGACACGTCGATGACCACCCCCAGATCGTTCAGGCGCTGTACCGCCTGTTTGCCTATGGGTGACAGGCCTTCGAGTGCATCGACGGTGTCATTGAAGAAGGGCAGCGGGCGCGAGGAGTCGGCCCAGCTGTTGTTGCCCACATAGCTGAAGCCGAACAGGCGCATGCCGCGGGCGGCCCAACGGTCCAGCTGGTCCAGGTCGTCGCCCAGTGCGTAGGCATTGAGCATGCTGAGCAACACCGCAAACTTGCCTTCGCCGTGCAACCTGCGCATGTCCTGTGGGGTATAGGCAATGCCCACCCTTTCGGGAAAGTCGCGGACCATGCCCATGATGGCGTTGTAGCGCACCTCTTGCGTATGGCGGGCGGCCTCGACGAAGCCGGGGGTAGGGCGGTGTGGGCCATTGTCGCCGGTCCAGGATTCGGGCCAGGCGAAAAGGGTCAGGGCAGCGGCAGACAGGCGCCCGCGCGCTGCCTTGTTCAGGTCGAAGCGCCCCGCACCGTCCTGGTCGGCTTCGCTGCCTTCGGTGCCGAAGGTCAGCGGCAGCGTGATGTGGCTGTCGAACGAAAGCAGGCGCTCCTGCAGGTCATTGGCCTGGCGCATGACCTCCCTGGGGTAGCCTGCCGGCGTGTCGAGGTAGTCCCAGGCCGCCCACCCGGCACCGGCGGCCACGGCCGCGGCCAGGCTGATATACAGGGCTTTCTTCCAGCGTGGTGTCGTCATCTTGGTCTCAGTAGGTTCACCGTCGAGGGATGGGCTTGGATGCCGCCGCTACCTGGAGGGAACGAGCTGCGATGGCAGAAATTTAAGCCCCCGCCGCCTGGCTGAAGGCAGGTGTCAGCGCGCACTGCAGCGCTAAATTTCGCCCGCCGGGCCACGTCCTAGCCTTGGATGGGCCGTGCTCCATGGCCGAAGTGAAAGCACAGGTAGGGCAATGACGATTTCTCGACGCGGGTTCATCGCCGGTGTGGCATTGACGGGTATGGCAGTGCCAGGCGCGCGGTACCTGCAGCGGCGGCGAGCCAGTGAAGAGCAATACCCTGAGACCCCTGGCGAGGCGGTGGTGGAACTCGCCGATACGCCTGTCAGGCAACTGGGCGACACCTTGCGCGGTATCTGGCACTGGACACCTCAAGGCCGCGAGGCCGGGCTTGCCGGCGTGCCGCCAGGGGAGCTTGAGCTGTTCCTGGATGTGGCTTGGAGCGGGCGGGGTTTGCGCGGCTACCTCGACACACCTGAACGTTTGCGCAGCACGCTGGAGCCACGCTATCGGGTGGTGGCTGACTTGTTGCTCGATCAGCCAGGGACGCTACGCTGGCGGCTGTTGGCCACGGACGCCAACCCGCTTGGGGCACGCTACGAGTGCCAGGTTGTGCTTGACGAGGTCTGGGGGGCGTACGGTAACGCAGGGCCTGCGACCTTGAGCGGACACGTGGCGGCATTGGAGCGGCCCTTGGCGCTGCCTGTGCAGGACAACCGTTTCCTGGCGCTGAAAAAAACCTTTCCCGAAGCGCGGGAGCGCACGCCGTTGTCGGCGCCGTTGCTGGCCAAGTTGATCGCGCCGGAACACCGGCTGTTTCACCAGCTGTGGCATGCGTCACGGGACAAGTGGCACAAGCTCGATGACGAAAAGCGCGGTGCGCTGCGAGGGCTGGGCTGGCAGCCAGGGCCAAGGGCGCGCGAGCGTGATGCCCGGGGCCGGCACAAGGACCGCAACGGCTCCGGCGAGGACTTTCTGTTCATGCACCGGCACATGCTGGGTAACGCCAGGGCCATCGAGCCTTTACCGTCGTGGGCGCGCTTTCCCTTGCCCCAACCAGCGCTCGAGCGCGACCGCGCAGGGTTTGCGGCCTACTTCGACAACCATGACGGCGATGCTTTGCCGCCTACATGGTTGGCCGATGATGATGAGGAGTACACCCAGTGGGTGCGCGACATCAAGAGCCCGGACACCTTCTACGGCAACTTCCAGGTTTGGGAGTCGCGCTATGGCGATCCTCATTACCTCAGTACGCTGACCTTGGGGCAGCTTGGCTCGGAGCTGGAGCTGGGCCTGCATGACTGGCTGCACATGCGCTGGGCCTCGGTGCCGCGCGATCCGGCCAACGGCATGCCGGTGCCGATGGCGCGCACGCCCGACGACTATGCCCAGCGCTGGTATGGCGCCGAGAACGATTTTCTCGGCGACCCTTTTTCATCCCATGTAAACCCGGTGTTCTGGCGCTTTCATGGCTGGATCGACGACCGCATCGAGGACTGGTTCCAGGCCCATGAACGGCTTCATCCTGGTGAGGTGCGGCGCCTGGAGGTCAACGGCGTGCCCTGGTTCGCGCCGGGGCGCTGGGTAGAGGTCGCCGACCCCTGGCTGGGGCCGGATACCCATGGGTGCTCTACAGTGCCCGGTTTGCGCCCAGGGCGGAGCGTGGAGATGGACCCGGAGACCATGAAGCTGGCCCTGCGTATCATCTATGCCGAAGACGAGCGTTTCGCCGCGTTACGGCCCAAGGTGCCGCAGCGGCCGTGGTATGCCCGGCATCTGAAGGTGATGCGGGCGTCGCGGTAAGGGCCTGGGGCAATTCATGCAGCGATGGGACGCAAGGCGGCCCCGACAATATGCGCTGCGACGCTGGGTTCTTGGGGCTGCTGCGCAGCCCAGCGCGGTCGGTCTGGCGCCCTGGCGAGGCCGCGCCAGACTATAGCGGAGCAACTGCCTTACATCGCATCTAAAGGTTAGCCTGTGCGGCCTTGCGCCGCGACAGGCCGCGCAGCGGCCTCGGCTATCCTGGCGTTTTTCGAGCTCAGCGTTGCGCCTACGGTGCATCACCCCCCACCTCCCACCCACCACCCAGCGCCTTGTAAAGCGCCACGCTCGCTTGCAGGCGGGCCAGGCGTAGCGTTGCCTGCTGGTCCTGGGCCGTATACAGCGTGCGCTGGGTTTCCAGTACGGTCAGCACGGTCTCGGCGCCTGCCCCGTAGCGCTGTTCGGCCAGGTCAAAGGCCAGTTGGGCTTGTCGCACTTCTTCGTCCTGCCAGTGACGCTGGCGGTCGACACCGTCAAGGACATTGAGCGCCTTCTCCACATCGCTCAGGCCAGCGAGGATGCTGCTGCGATACTGCTCCAGCAATTCGGCCTGCTCGGCCTCGGCCAGGTCGCGGGAGGCGCGCAGCTTGCCGTTGTCGAAAATCGGCGCAAGCAGGCCGGAGGTCAGGGTGTAATAGGGGCTTTCCAGTGTCTGGGCGAAGGTGCGGGCGCCGCTGCCAAGGGTGGCGCCAAGGGTTACCTTGGGCAGCATGGCCGCTCGGGCCACCTGCACGTTGGCATTGGCCGCTGCCAGGCGGGCCTCGGCGGCGGCAATATCGGGGCGACGGGTCAGCAGGTCGCTGGGCAGGCCGCTGTCGACCGTCGGCCAGGCCACGTTGGCGAACGGCTGACGGCTGGTTGGCAGTTGCTGCACCGGGTCGCCGAGCAATGTCGCGAGGGTGATTCGGGCGTCTTGCACGCGTTGCGCCAACAGGGGGATCTGACGCGCCTGGGCCGCGACCAGGCTGCGCTGCTGGGCAAGTTCCAGGCGTGTTGCCGAGCCTGCGCGCTGACGCGCCTGGACCAGGCGCAAGATGCCCCGTGCATTGTCCAGGTTCAGTTGGGCGATGCGCAGTTGCTCGGCCAGGGCCAGGCCCTGCAGATACGTGTTGGCAATGTCGCTGAGCAGGCTCAGCTGCACCGTCTGCCGGTCGAAGCGGCTGGCTTGCAGTGCGTGCAGGGCGTTGTCGCGGCTAGCCCGCAGGCCGCCCCAGAAATCGATTTCATAGCTGGCACTGAGCTGGGTATCGAACGCGGTGCTGGTGCGCTGGCTGCTGGTGGCATCGAGGTCGTTATAACCCTCGCCCTTGAGCAGCCGCTGGCGGCTGGCATCCACGCCCAGTTCGACCGCTGGCAGCAAGGGTGCATTGGCGATGGCAGCACGGGCTCTGGCCTGGCGGATGCGCGCGGTGGCGGCCGCCAGGTCGTGGCTGTTATGCAGGGCGCGTTGCACCAGGTTGTCCAGTTCGGGGCTGTTGAAGGACTGCCACCACTGACGCGCCGGTCTATCGGCCTCACTGAAAGCGCGTGTCGGGCCCTGCCAGGCCCCTGGCAGCTGGACCTCTGCCTGGGGCAGAGTGGGCGGGCTGCACCCGGCGAGCGCCAGGCAGAGGGTCAACAGGCTGATGCGGCTCGGCAAGTGCATGGCTTATTCGCTGGTAAGGGCTTTGACCGGGTCGAGTCGGGCGGCCTTGCGTGCGGGCATGAAGCCGAACACGATGCCGGTGATCACAGCGCAGGTAAACGCGCCAAGCATGGCAGGCAGCGCGAAGGCCACCGCGATATCGGCCAGCATCAAGCCGGCGCCGACGACCAGGGCCAGGACGATGCCGCTGAGCCCGCCCACCATCGACAGCATGACCGCCTCGCTTAGGAACTGGCGCATGATGTCGCGCTGGCGCGCTCCGGTGGCCATGCGGATACCAATTTCGCGGGTACGCTCGCGCACGGTCATCAGCATGATGTTCATCACCCCAATGCCGCCCACCAGCAGCGAGATGGCCGCGATGGCGCCGAGCATCAACGACAGGCTGCTCTGGGTGCGTGCCTCGGCCTGGATCAAGGCCGCATCGTTGGTCAGTTCGAAATCGTGGCGGCCCTGGTGGCGCTGGCGCAACAGGTGATCGATGGCCGCCTCGGTCCCGTTGACCTGCGCCGAATCGCGCGCCGCGATGGTGATGTAGTCGGGGTCGCGATGACCGAACAGGCGGATGGCGGCGGCCGAGTACGGCACCACGATACGCCCGTCGCTGTCCTGGTCGCCGGAGCTGGCGCCTTTTCCCGCCAGTATGCCGATCACCTGGAAGGGCACGTTGCCGATCAGCAGGTATTGGCCGATCGGGTTGGCATGATCGCCCAGCATCTTCTCCCGCACTTTCTGGCCGATCACGGCGACTGCCGCCGCGCCGGCTTCGTCGGCCTGGCTGAAGAATGAGCCCTCGACCACGGGCCAGTTGAAAATGTCCTCGAACCAGGTGTTGTTGCCGCCCACGTAGAACATCTGGCTGGTGTTGTTCTGGCGCACCATGAGCTTTTCCCCGATAACGGGCATGACGTGCTTGACCTGCGGCAATTGGCCGATGGCGGCGACATCGTCCAGGGTGACGGTACCTGCAGGCTCGCCGAGTGTCGCCGGCTTGCCGTTGAGATAAAGGATGTTGGAGCCGAACGCGGCCATCTGCGCCATCACCTGGCGCTTGCTGCCTTCGCCCACGGCCAGCATGACCACCACCGAGGCTACTCCGATGACGATGCCCAGCAAGGTGAGCGCGGTGCGAAAGCGATTGATCCACATGATGCGCCAAGCTGCCTGGAGTGCTTCGACCAGCTCGCCTTTCCAGGCGCCGCGCAGCTGCGCCCCCTGGCCCAGGCGCTGACGCAGATCATCGGCCTGCAGGCCGGGGTGGCGGGCTGCGCCGTCGCGCTGGTCGGCCGAGTCGCTGATCATGAGGCCGTCGCGAATTTCGATGACCCGGTGCGCGCGGGCCGCGACATCTCGATCGTGGGTGATCAGGATGATGACATGGCCTTGGCTGGCCAACTCGTCCAGCAGTGCCATGACTTCCTTGCCACTGTGGCTGTCCAGGGCACCGGTGGGCTCGTCGGCGAGGATGATGTGGCCACCGTTCATCAATGCGCGGGCAATCGACACCCGCTGCTGCTGACCCCCCGAGAGTTGATGCGGGCGGTTGGCAGTGCGGCTTGCCAAGCCTAGCCGGTCCAACAGGGCCGCGGCGCGCACCTGGCGTTCCTGGGTCGGGATGCCTGCGTAAATGGCGGGCATTTCGACGTTTTCCAGCGCAGAGCCGGAAGGGATCAGGTGGTAACCCTGAAAGACGAATCCGAATGCCTCGCGGCGCAGCCACGCCAGTTCATCGTTGCCCAGCTCGGCCACGTCCATCCCCGCGAAGTGATAGCTGCCGCGGGTGGGACGGTCCAGGCAACCGAGGATGTTCATCAGGGTCGACTTTCCGGAGCCCGAAGCGCCAACGATGGCAACGAATTCACCGGGATGAATACGCACGCTGATACCCCGCAGCACGTCCACCCTGGGGGTGCCGAAGCCGCCGTAAGCCTTGCAGATGTCGCGCAGTTCGATCAGGGGCGTGGTCATCTAGCCTCCACTGCCTTGGCCGATCAGTAACCGCTCACCTTCGCCCAGGCCATCGAGCACCTGCACACGCAGGCGATCGCTAAGCCCTGTTCGTACCTGACGCGGTTGCACCTGGCCATCGGGGGCGAGCACCTGGGCGATGTGCATGCCATCGCGTTCGTCCAGCGCGGCCAGGGGTACGGTCAGTACACCGCTGGCCTGCCCGGCGACGAAGAACACTTGCGTGGTCATTTCGGCCATCAGCGCCCCATCAGGGTTTTCCACATCCAGCAAGACGGTGTACTGCACCACCTGAGTACCGGTGGCGCCATTGGTCGCGCTCGCCGGGCTACCGCCACCGCTGCTGGTTTGCTCCAGCGGCTTGGGTGGAATCGGCAGGATCTGCCTGACGCGGCTGCTCCAGCGGCGCTTGCCGCCTGCCAGTGTCGTGAAGTAGGCCGTCATGCCAGGCTTGACCTTACCGATGTCGGCCTCCGATACCTGCGCCCACACCGTCATGGGCGAGAGCTTGGCGATGCGCAGGATCAACGGGGTTTGCTGCTGGGCATTGAGGGTCTGGCCTTCACGGGCATCCACCGCCACCACGGTGCCATCCATCGGGGCGTAGATGCGGGTGTAGCCCAATTCGGCTTCGTCACTGCGCAGGCTCGCCTGGGCCTGACGGATCTGCGCCTGATACATGTCGATACGCGCCTGGGTGACGCTGAGCTGCGCATTGGCCGCCTGCACATCCTCTTCGCGGGTGGCGCCGGCATCGGCCAGGCTGCGCTGGCGGGCGAGCTGCTGCTTGGCCAGTTTGAACTGGGCGCGCTGCTCGGCGAGCTGCGCCTTGAGATTGTCGATGGAAAAGCGCCCGGCATCCACGCGCGCCTGCTGTGTTGACGGGTCAATCTCCACCAGCAGTTGTCCCTTGCGCACGGTATCGCCGGCTTCGACGTGAAGCGTGCGAATCTGCCCGGAGGCTTGTGCGCCAACATCCACATAGCGCCTGGGTTGCAGCGTGCCCAGCGCGGTGACGCTGCTTTCAATGTCTGCACGCGTCACGGTGACGGTATTGGCCGGTACCGCGCCCAGGGGCAGGGTGCTCCAGGCCAGAAGACTGCCCAGGCTCAGCAGGGCGAAGCCGCCCAGAAGCAGGCGGTGGCGAGTAGCGGGTGCACGTCTCATGGGGACTTCCAGCCGAAGTGGGCCTGAGCGCAAGCAATGCCTGTGCGCAGGCAGGTCCCCGTTAAACGAAGGTCATGGTGTTGAATTTAGCCTTGGCAGGCGACCGACGTCGGTTGCTGCGGTTAATGATAATTTGTAAGATTCCAATTTGATATCACCTGCGACCATCTGGGCTGCGCGGGGCCTTCATCGGGCGATTCAGGGTGCCGCCGTGGAACACTATTATCGCGAGTTGGTCAATTTCCTGAGCGCACGCCTTGGCAGCCGCCAGGCTGCCGAAGATGTGGCCCATGACGCCTACGTTCGGGTACTGGAGCGTGTCGATGCGCAAGTGATCGAACACCCTCGGGCGTTTCTTTATCGCACCGCGCTCAATCTGGTGGTGGATCGACATCGGCGCCACTTGATTCGCCAGACCGAACCGCTGGAAGTGCTCGACGAGGGCGTTCAGTGGCAGCACACGGTCTGGTCCCAGGACATGCACCACGCCCAGCGGCTGGACCTGCTCAAGCGCGCCTTGGACGAATTGCCCAAGCCATGCCGTGACAGCTTTCTGCTGCGCAAGCTCGAAGGCTTGTCCCACCCGCAGATCGCCGAGCGGCTGGGCCTGTCGCGTAGCCTGGTGGAGAAGCACATCGTCAATGCCATGAAACACTGCCGGCAACGCATGCGCCAGTGGGAGTCCTGACGGCACGCCGCGCAAACTGCACATTCTGTTGGGCCGCCGCTTGCTTTCCGAGGGTTTCCCGGCTTGTATCTAGGGGTATCAATGCCGGACCTGGCATGGGCTTGACGGGCTCGGCCAGGTCTTGGGCGCTCCTACCACTGTGCAGGTCCGACCATGGCCAACAAGTCCTTGCGTATCCTGATTGCCGATGCCCACCCGCACCAACGCCTGCAACTGGAGCGTATGCTCAATGGCCTGGGGTATTACCGTATTGCCCCTGTCGACAGTTTCGAGGAGCTGCAGCGCCTGGTACTCGGTGCCCTGCAGCCCTTCCACCTGCTGCTGGGCAACATCGAATTGGCCAGCCACGCAGGCGTAGACCTGGTACGGTTTTGCCGGGTCAGCACGCAGATCCAGCATGCCCTGCTTTACCATTGCGCCCAGCTGAAGGTGCCTGCGGTGCCCCAGGCCGAGCGCCAGGCGGTCAGCCTGAGCCTGCCCCACGTACCTGACGATGACGCCCTGGCGTCGTTCATGTCCATCATCGACGCACCCGTGGTGGTGGGCACCTTGCCTATGCCGGACGGGCTACGCAGGGCGGGCCCCAGAGCGCCCGGCAACCTGGCCCAGACGGTCTTTCATCGCTGAGCCGGGCAGGGTAGGGGCAATCGGGTCGCTATTTGCTATCCTCCGGCCTTTGACCATTGCTGCGAAACCTGCCATGACTGCCACCGATACCGCTCGTCCACCCCGGTTCACCCGCCGTGACCACAGGACGCTGGGCCTGGCTGCGCTGGGCGGCGCGCTGGAAATCTACGATTTCATCATCTTCGTCTTTTTTGCCCTGACCCTCAGCCAGCTTTTCTTCCCGCCCGAAATGCCTCAATGGCTACGGCTGCTGCAAAGTTTCGGCATCTTCGTCACCGGTTACCTGGCCCGGCCGTTGGGTGGCATCCTGATGGCGCATTTCGCGGATCACCTGGGCCGCAAGCGCGTTTTCAGCCTCAGCATTCTGATGATGGCGCTGCCTTGCCTGCTCATCGGCGTCATGCCGACGTATGCCGACATCGGCTACGCGGCGCCGTTGTTGTTGCTGGCTCTGCGCATCCTGCAGGGGGCTGCAGTCGGCGGTGAAGTGCCCAGTGCCTGGACCTTCGTTGCCGAACATGCACCGCCCGGGCGACGCGGCTATGCCTTGGGTTTTCTGCAGGCCGGGCTCACGTTCGGCTATCTGCTGGGCGCCCTGACGGCAACCTTGCTGGCCCACGTGTTCTCGCCCGAGGAAATACTCAGCTACGCCTGGCGTTATCCGTTCCTGCTGGGGGGCGTGTTCGGGGTCATCGGCGTGTGGTTGCGCCGCTGGCTGAGTGAAACGCCGGTTTTTGTGGCCTTGCGCAGCCAGCAGGCCCCGGTGAAGTTTCCCTTGCGACAGGTGCTTGGCGAACATAAACGTGCCTTGGCGCCAGCGGCGTTGCTGACCTGCGTGCTGACCTCGGCAGTGGTGGTGCTGGTGGTGATCACCCCGACGGTCATGCAGCAGCGCTTTGGCATGAGTGCCGGGGATACCTTTGCCCTGAGCAGCGTGGGCATCGTGTTTCTGAATCTGGGCTGTGTGCTTGCCGGGTTGTTGGTAGACCGCGTGGGCGCGTGGCGGGCGCTGCTGCTGTACAGCGTGCTGCTACCCCTGGGGATCGGCGTGCTCTATGCCAGCCTGATCGGGCACTGGGGCATGACATGGGTGGCCTATGCCCTGGCGGGCTTGTCGTGCGGCGTGGTGGGCGTGGTGCCCTCGGTCATGGTCGGGCTGTTCCCCGCGCAGATTCGCGTATCGGGTATTTCGTTCACCTACAACGTGGCCTATGCGCTGTGGGCCAGTATCACGCCCTTGGCGCTTATCGCACTGATGCCATGGAGCCCTTGGGTATGTGTGGGTTTCTGTCTGGTGATGGGCGGGGTAGGGGTAATGACGGCGGTGTACTTCGGGCGCCGAGAGCCCCTGGCGGCGGGTGAACCTGGGCTTGAGCTCTCGCGCACGGCCTGACACGTGCGACCCTGCCGTTTCCGAGCACGCCCTGGCCGATATAAAAAGCCCCCGGTTCGAGAGAACCGGGGGCTTTTTATATCGGCCAGGGCGAGGTGACTACATGTTCGGGTAGTTGGGCCCGCCAGCGCCTTCCGGCGTGACCCAGGTGATGTTCTGGGCCGGGTCCTTGATGTCGCACGTCTTGCAGTGCACGCAGTTCTGCGCGTTGATCTGGAAACGCTTGCTGCCATCTTCCTGAGTGACTACTTCGTAGACGCCTGCCGGGCAATAACGCTGAGCAGGTTCGTCATACAGCGGCAGGTTGCTGGCGATCGGAATGGTCGGGTCGGCCAGCTTCAGGTGACAGGGCTGCTCTTCTTCATGGTTGGTGCTGGACAGGAACACCGAGCTGAGCTTGTCGAAGCTGAGCTTGCCGTCGGGCTTGGGGTATTCGATCTTTTGCGAGTCCGCGGCCAGCTTCAGGCAGGCATAGTCAGGCTTGGTGTCGCGCAGCGTGAAGGGCAGCTTGCCGGCGAACCAGTTCTGGTCGATGTAGTTGAACGCAGCACCCAGCAACGGGCCGAACTTGTGCATGGCCGGGCCGAAGTTGCGGCTGGCGAACAGCTCTTCATGCAGCCAGCTGGCCTTGAAGGCGCTGACATAGCCGTCTAGCTGGTCACCGCCCTCACTGCCGGCGATCAGGGCGTCAGCGACGGCCTCCGCAGCGAGCATGCCCGACTTCATGGCCGTATGGCTGCCCTTGATCTTGGCAACGTTCATGGTACCCAGGTCGCAACCGATCAGGGCGCCGCCCTTGAATACCATCTTGGGCAGCGAGTTGATGCCGCCCTTGGCCAGCGCGCGCGCACCGTAGCTGATGCGTTTGCCGCCTTCGAGGTACTGGCTGATCACCGGGTGGTGCTTCAGGCGCTGGAACTCGTCGAAGGGCGACAGGTAGGGGTTGGCATAGGACAGGTCGACGATCAGCCCGACGACCACCTGGTTGTTCTCCAGATGGTAGAGGAACGAGCCACCGGTGTTGTCCTTGGCCATGACGTCCAGCGGCCAACCGGCGGTATGCACCACCAGGCCTTGCTGGTGTTTGGCTGGGTCGATTTCCCACAGTTCCTTGAGCCCGATACCGTAGTGCTGCACGTCCGAATCGCTGTCCAGTTTGAAGCGCTTGATCAGTTGCTTGCCGATGTGGCCACGGCAGCCTTCGGCGAACAAGGTGTATTTGGCGCGCAATTCCATGCCTGGCGTGTACAAGCCTTCCTTGGGCTGGCCTTCGCGATCGACCCCCAGGTCGCCCGTGACGATGCCGCGTACGACGCCGTCTTCGTCGAACAGCGCTTCCTGGGCTGCGAAGCCTGGGTAGATCTCGACACCCAGGTTCTCGGCCTGCTGGGCCAGCCAGCGGCACAGGTTGCCCAGCGAGATGATGTAATTGCCCTGGTTGTGCATGGTCTTGGGCACGAACAGGTCAGGTACCTTGGTAGCGCTGCCGGCATCCTTGAGCACGTAGATGTCGTCACGCTTGACCTCGGTGTTCAGCGGCGCGCCCAGCGCCTTCCAGTCCGGGAACAGCTCGTTCAGGGCGCGTGGCTCGAACACGGCGCCGGAGAGAATATGGGCACCGACTTCGGAGCCTTTTTCCACCACGCAGACGCTGATTTCGCTACCGGCTTCGGCGGCCTTCTGCTTCAGGCGGCAGGCGGCGGACAGGCCCGCCGGGCCGGCGCCGACGATGACCACGTCGAATTCCATGTATTCGCGTTCCACAGGTTCTCTCCTACTCATCAAGGCTCATAGCTGTTGCTTTGTCTTATGGGTGCGCGGGCATTCGCAGCGGTGGCCAGGCCACCAGGTTGTAGCTGGGCAAATGACGAACTACACCGTTTTGTCTTGGACGCGCATTATATCTACACCACTTGACCGGTCCAATACAAACGTTTGTTTGAATTTGCCGCAGCCCAGTAAAATCAAAGGAAGGCGGCTGGAAGGTGACCGATTTGCCGTATTGACCGGATGGGGTGATACGGTCAAGATACGAGCGGTTTTACGTTCGCCGTAGGCTTGCAGCCGGGCGCAGGTACACCTCTAAAGACCAGGTGTGGAGCAGGGTTTTCAAGCGTTCAAGCGGTTTGTAGTGAAGTCTACACGCCACGACAGCAAATGACCCGCGTGCATTTTTGCCCCAGGCATGTGCACATCAGTGATGGGTCGGCGAACGCCGGGGCGCACTTGGTTGCGTTCACCATGAAAACTTCGTCTGCGGCTTGTTTCCAGAGGTGCCCTTGTACCCACGCGTATCGCAGGGCCTAGTCCCAGGCGACTATCTATTCACCGGAGAGTAACGAGGAATCCATGAAGGTTCTTGTAGCTGTCAAACGAGTGGTCGACTACAACGTCAAGGTTCGCGTCAAGGCGGACAACTCCGGCGTCGACCTTGCTAACGTCAAGATGTCCATGAACCCCTTCTGCGAAATTGCCGTGGAAGAGGCCGTTCGCCTGAAAGAAAAAGGCGTTGCGACCGAGATCGTCGTCGTATCCGTCGGCCCGACTACCGCCCAGGAGCAGTTGCGTACCGCCCTGGCGCTGGGTGCCGACCGCGCCATCCTGGTCGAAGCAGCCGACGAACTGAACTCCCTGGCTGTGGCCAAGGCGCTCAAGGCCGTGGTCGACAAGGAGCAGCCGCAGCTGGTCATCCTCGGCAAGCAGGCCATCGACAGTGACAACAACCAGACTGGCCAGATGCTCGCCGCACTGACCGGTTACGCCCAGGGCACTTTCGCGTCCAAGGTCGAAGTCGCTGGCGACAAGCTCAACGTCACCCGTGAAATCGACGGCGGCCTGCAAACCGTCGCGCTCAACCTGCCGGCCATCGTCACCACCGACCTGCGCCTGAACGAGCCGCGCTACGCGTCGTTGCCCAACATCATGAAGGCCAAGAAGAAGCCGCTCGAGACCCTGACGCCGGATGCGCTGGGCGTTTCCCTGGCCTCTACCAACAAGACCCTGAAAGTGGAAGCACCCGCTGCCCGTGGCGCTGGCATCAAGGTCAAATCGGTGGCCGAACTGGTCGAGAAGCTGAAGAACGAAGCGAAGGTAATCTAAATGACTATCCTGGTTGTCGCTGAATACGAGAACGGTGCCGTTGCGCCGTCCACCCTCAATACCGTTGCTGCTGCCGCCAAGATTGGTGGTGACGTGCACGTACTGGTCGCCGGTCACAATGTAGGTGCCATTGGCGAATCCGCCGCCAAGATCGCCGGCGTGGCCAAGGTTCTGGTCGCCGATAATGCCGCTTACGCCCATGCGCTGCCCGAGAACGTTGCGCCGTTGATCGTCGAGCTTGCCCAGGGCTACAGCCACGTGCTGGCCCCGGCCACCACCAATGGCAAGAACACCCTGCCGCGCGTTGCAGCGCTGCTGGACGTCGATCAGATCTCCGAAATCATCTCGGTCGAATCTGCCGACACCTTCAAGCGCCCGATCTACGCGGGTAACGCCATCGCTACCGTGCAGTCGAGCGCCAGCGTGAAGGTCATCACCGTGCGCACGACCGGCTTTGATGCCGTGGCTGCCGAGGGTGGCGCCGCCGCTGTCGAGGCGGTGGGTGCTGCCCATGATGCTGGCATCTCGGCGTTCGTTTCCGAAGAGCTGGCCAAGTCCGATCGCCCTGAGCTGACCGCTGCCAAAATCGTCGTTTCCGGCGGGCGCGGCATGGGTAACGGCGATAACTTCAGCCACCTGTACAGCCTGGCCGACAAACTGGGTGCCGCTGTTGGCGCTTCCCGTGCAGCGGTCGATGCGGGCTTCGTGCCCAACGACATGCAGGTCGGCCAGACCGGCAAGATCGTCGCTCCGCAGTTGTACATCGCCGTCGGTATCTCGGGCGCCATCCAGCACCTGGCCGGTATGAAGGATTCCAAGGTGATCGTGGCGATCAACAAGGACGAAGAAGCACCGATCTTCCAGGTTGCCGACTACGGCCTGGTTGCCGACCTGTTCGAAGCCGTGCCGGAGCTGGAAAAGCTGGTCTGATCCGCTGGCTTCACTTATAAAGAACCCGGCCCTCTTGTTGAGGGCCGGGTTTTTTTTATGGTCGAGGAGTATGGGATGAGGTTGGGTGCAACGGGCAGGACGCTGGCCTGCATGACAGTTCTGGTATCGCCACTGGCGATGGCGGCAGGCAAGTGCGAACGCCTGGTGGCCACCGGCAGCCCCGACGCGCCGCCCTATTCGTGGCAGGATCCTAAAGACCCTAAGCACCTGATTGGCGCCAACGTCGACTTGCTGCGCCAAGTCGCGGGCGAGCTGGGTATCAAGGTGGAAGTGCTCAATGCCGGCCGGCGCGATCAGGCCCTTGAGGAGGTGCGCAGCGGGCGCATGGATCTGCTGCTCGATGCGCCGTTGCAAGTTGAGCAATTGACATCGCTGGACTACATCCACCCGCCGTTGCAACTCAATGAGTATCTGGTATGGACGCGGCACGATGCCGAGTTGACCTTCGATGGCCCAGCCGACCTTGCGCGGTATCGGGGAAGTCTTTCGGAGCGAGCGCGGTTGACCCCCGCGTTCACCGCGTTTGCCAAAGACCAGTTGAAACCGGTGATGGCGCAGAATCTGACCCAGGCCTTTCAGAAGTTGGTACTCGGCCAAGTAGACTACGTGCTAGCCGGTCGTTACTCGGGCATGGCCATGGTCCAGAGCCTGGGCATGAACGATGCCCTGATTGCCCGCGGCCTACCCGTTGATCGACCCGGGCTTTACGTGGCGCTGTCCCATGACTCGGCGTGCAACGACAGTTGGCTGCGTGGGCATTTGGCGGAAAAACTGACAGAATTGCCCATCTCCGGTACGTCCGATGCTGTGCTGCAGACCAATCTCGAGCGCTGGAAGGCGCAATTGCAGGTGCAGGGCGACGCCCCCAAACACTAGGAAGATCGCGTGAAAACCCAACCTTTGATCCTTGCCATGGCCGTGCTTGCCCTGGCTGGCTGCGCCAACGACCCTGTCCCGGATGAGCAGATGCGCCTCTCCGAACAGGCCCTGGAACAAGCAAAAGCGGTTGGTGCTACCGACCAGGTCGAAGCGTTCAAGCTGGCCGAAGACAAACTGGGACGTGCTCGTACAAACATGCTCACACAGGATTTTCGCGACGCTCGCATGCGCGCCGAACAGGCTGAGCTCGATGCTCGGCTGGCCGAGGCACAAGTGTTGAACCAAAAGAGCGATGAGCAGTTGCAACTGCTGCAATCGAGGATTAAGCGCCTGCGCAAACAATTGGAGGTGCAGCCATGATGGCGCGTGGTTCTTTCACGGTACTGACGTTGCTGGCCCTTGCAGCAGGCCTGACCGGTTGCGCCAGCCAGCGCAGCACGGCCGCGCTGGATCAAGCCGCTGCCAGCTTCCAGAAGGTCAAGGACGACTCGGATGTGCTGCGCAGCGCGCCGCGTGATGTGATTCGCGCCGGCGAGTCGCTGGCGCGCGCCGAGCGTTTGTCCAGCTACATGGGTACCGGTGCCGATGTACGCCATTACGCCTACCTCAGTCAACGCTACAGCGAAATTGCCAGTGAGCACGCCAAGCTTGCGCTGAATCAGGAGCGCCAGGCCAAGCTCGACTTGGAACGCCAACGGCTGCAACTGGCGCTGCGCGAGGCCAAGCTGGCCAGCGTGCAGCAACAGGGCAAATGGGTCGAGTCGCAGATCGTCGCACTGGCGTCGGAGCAGCCCGACCGTGGCTTGGTCATGACGCTGGGTGACGTACTGTTCGATACCGGCAGCGCCGACCTCAAGAACTCGGCCAGCCGGACGGTGCTCAAGCTTGTGCAGTTCCTCCAGCTCAACCCCCGCCGCATAGTGCGCATCGAAGGTTATACCGACAGCACTGGCACGCCTGAAGAGAATCTCAAGCTGTCCCGCGACCGGGCGCAGGCCGTGGCCGATATGCTGGCCGACCTGGGCATCGATGAAAAACGGATGCAAGTCGAGGGCTATGGCGACCAATACCCGGTTGAGGTCAACGCCTCGGAGCGGGGTAGGGCGCAGAATCGACGGGTCGAGATCGTGTTCTCCGACGACAAGGGCAAGCTCGCGCCAGCACGCTGATGGATGGGTGTCAGGCCCGGGCAATGGGTCATGCTGGCCGTCGAAATGGGCAGTGCATGGCAGCCGTTGCCCCTGCGCGTGAATGACTTTTGGGCGCTTGCCACCTGCCGGATAGGCTCATGACCAGCATGCCCGCACACCGTTTAAGTGCCGGTGCTGCAAATCGCTTCCAAGCACGTGTACCGTTGACTATTCTGTCATCTGTCCCAGTACACTTTGCAACTGTTCCGGTATCCTGAACCGCAGTGAGCGACACAAGAATAATGAGCCTGTCCGCGCGTCGAGATCCAGCCATGACCAACCTGCTGTTATACCAGCGTATCGCCCAGCAACTGGCCGAAGACATCCGGCGCGGTGTCTACCAGCCAGGCGAACGGGTGCCTTCGGTGCGCAAGATGAGTGCACAGCTCAATGTCAGCCATGCCACCGTCCTGCAAGCGTATGCCAACCTGGAGGACCAGGGGTTGATTCGCGCGCGTCCCCAGTCTGGCTACTATGTGCACCAGACCCCGGCGCTAACGGCGCCCACGCCGGACATCGCGCGCGTGGAGCGCCCCGGTCTGGTGACCCGGGCCAGCATCATCCAGCAGGTGCTGACCGAGGCGCGCCGCGATGGCGTATTCGCCTTCGGCGCGGCCGTGCCACATGTCGACTATCTGCCCGTGCGAGCCTTGCACCAGCAACTGGCCAAGGTGACACGCTTTCACAGCCCGCGCGCCTTCAGCTACATGTTCAGCCCAGGCTTCGAGCCCCTGCGTCGGCAGATCGCCATTCGCATGCGCGACGCCGGCGTGCTGGTCGACCCTCAGGAGGTGATCGTCACCCATGGCTGTGTCGATGCGTTGCAGATGTCGCTGCGTGTGCTCACCAAGCCCGGCGACCTGATCGCGGCCGAGTCGCCGACCTACTACGGTCTTCTGCAATTGGCGGACTTGCTCGGGTTGAAAGTGATCGAGATCCCCAGCGACCCCTCGACCGGCATCAGTCTCGAGGCCTTGCAATTGGCCGCCAACCAATGGTCCATCAAGGCGTTGGTGTTGACCGCTCGGTTGAGCAACCCGCTAGGAGGGACCGTTCCTGAAGAGCGGCAAAAGCAGTTGCTGCGCCTGGCATCGGACTACGACATCCAGATCGTCGAAGATGACATCTATGGCGAGTTGATGTTCGAGCAGGGCAAGACCAAGGCTTTGAAAGCGTTCGATCGTCTGGACAGGGTCATCTACTGCTCAAGCTTCTCCAAGACGCTCTCGCCTGGCGTGCGAGTGGGCTGGATGATTGCCGGCCGCTACCAGGACGAGATCCAGCGCTTGCAGACCTTCACCACCCATTCGGCGTGCAGCGTGACCCAGATGGCGGTAGCGGCTTACCTGGAAAACGGTGGTTATGATCGCCATCTTCGCTTCATTCGCCAGGAGTACCGCAAGAACCTCAGTGCGTATCAGTTGGCAGTGCAGCAGCACTTCCCGGAGGGCACACAGATGACGCGCCCAACGGGCGGTTTCATTCTGTGGGTGAGCTTGCCTGGCCGGGTCAATACCCAGGAGCTGCACGTGCGGGCACTGGAGCAGGGGATCAGCATCGCGCCGGGGCTGATTTTCAGCAACACCGAGCAGTTCAACCACTGTATCCGCCTGAACTGCGGGATTCCATGGAACAAGGAGGCCGAGCGCGCAGTCATCACCTTGGGACTACTGGCACAACAATTGTGCAGGGAGCCTGCAGCCCCACTTTTGTGAGGCTTGCCAGGCAGCTGCGGAACAGGGAGCATACGCATTTTCCATGGAGTTCTGTCCATTTGCCATGAACGCACTGCGCCGGTATCTGATGGTCTTGTGTCTGCTGCTTGTGGTTCTGCCGGGCAGCCCAGCCCAGGCTGCCCAGCCAGCAAGCCAGGCACAGTCCGCTACAGGTAAAGCGCAAGTCAAGCCCAAGGCACAGCAAAGTGATCGCAAGGCAGTCAGCAAGCGCGCTAAATCGACGCACAAAAAGGTCAGCAAGCAAGTGGCCAAGCCATTGCCGAAAGCCAACCTCGACCTGAGCTTGCCGACCGAGCTGGTGGATAACCTGCAGCCGAATGTGGGTGAGCCATCGCCCATCAAGAAGCGCAAGCCGTTGCTGCCGCCGTTGTTCGTTGAAAAGTCCGAAGCCGACAGTCCGTTTCAACTCAACGGCCGCTTGATCAGCAACGAAATGCAATTGCAGCTTCGCAACGACAGCCGCCGGGATGTCGAAGGCGCCGCCATCGATTTCGAGTACCGTCAGTGAGCGGGGACTGACCGGCCAGTCAGTGGATTTTCATCTGGGTGGCAATTTCAAACGTCTGTTTGAGCGGTTACTATCCGTGTGTGCCGCCCTATCCCGTTCTCTGGAGTCCTGATTCACTTGAATGCCATGAAATGCCGCGAAGGCTGCGGCGCCTGTTGCATCGCGCCATCCATCACCTCAGCCATGCCACTGATGCCCGAGGGCAAGCCGGCAGGGGTGAGGTGTCTGCACCTTACCCCTGCGAACCTGTGCGACCTGTTCGGCAAACCCGAGCGGCCGGCGGTCTGTGGCGGTTTCAAGGCCGATCCCGAGGTGTGCGGCGCTGACAATGAAGAGGCGATCAGGATTCTGGGCTGGTGGGAGCGGGTAACGGCGGCGTGACAGGCTGGATCTTCGACAACAAGGATAAACATGATGAGATCGTTCAAGCGTATTGCGCTGCTGTGTGGCGTCAGTGTTCTGTTTGCACCTGTTGCCTTGGCTGAAAACTGGCAGGTGGCCAAGGACGAGGAGGGCATCAAGGTCTCTCTCAGTGAAGTGCCGGGCTCCAAGTACAAGGCTTACCGAGGCGTGACCGTCATCAAGGCGCCCCTGGCCAAGGTTCAGGCGTTGCAGGAGGATGTGGCCGGGGCTTGTGCCTGGATTCACGAGTGCAAGTTGCAGAAGCTGCTCAAGCACGAGGGTGACCAGAGCTGGACCTACACCCAGTTCAATACACCCTGGCCTGTGACACCACGCGACTCCGTGCTGCGTGTAACCACGGTCAAGAGTGCCGATGGCAGCCTTACGCGCAACCTCGTCGAAGAGCCTGCCTATGTGCCCGAGGAGAAGGGCTTCGTGCGGGTGGCGAAGGTGGACGGTTTCTGGAAGCTGGTGCCCAAGGGTGACAGCACGGAGGTCACGTACCAGGTGCATACCGAGCCAGGCGGCAGTGTGCCGGCGATGGTTGCCAACAAGTTCGTGGTGGAAGCGCCGTTCAATACGCTCAAGGCGCTTCGGGCGCGCGCTGAGAAAAACTGACGTTTCTCTGCTGGATGGGTGAAGGGCCGCCTGTCACAAGAGGCGGTCAGCACTGGGCCAACCAAAAAAGGCTGCCCGAGGGCAGCCTTTTGGCATTGGGCGTTGAACGCTTACTTGCGGTCGCTCAGTGCCACGATGTCGCGCTTCGCCTCGCCGGTGTACAGCTGGCGCGGGCGGCCGATCTTGTACGGGCTGGAGAGCATTTCTTTCCAGTGCGAAATCCAGCCTACGGTGCGCGCCAGGGCAAAGATCACGGTGAACATGCTGGTCGGAATGCCGATGGCCTTCAGGATGATGCCCGAGTAGAAGTCGACGTTCGGGTACAGCGAGCGCTCGATGAAGTAAGGATCGGTCAGGGCGATCTCTTCCAGGCGCATGGCCAGTTCGAGCTGCGGGTCGTTCTTGATGCCCAGCTCGCGCAGGACTTCGTCGCAGGTCTGCTTCATCACGGTG
Source organism: Pseudomonas sp. xss_4 (assembly GCF_043104125.1). Lineage (NCBI taxonomy): Bacteria > Pseudomonadati > Pseudomonadota > Gammaproteobacteria > Pseudomonadales > Pseudomonadaceae > Pseudomonas > Pseudomonas sp. xss_4. The sequence goes on along the minus strand of NZ_JBICKJ010000009.1, from coordinate 42,612 downwards.
GCGCGCGGGTCGCGGTTCTTGTAGACGCGATGGCCGAAGCCCATGAGCTTGAACGGATCGTTCTTGTCCTTGGCCTTGGCGATGAAGGTGTCGATGTTGGACACATCGCCAATCTCATCGAGCATGGTCAGTACCGCTTCGTTGGCACCGCCGTGGGCCGGGCCCCAGAGTGCCGCGATGCCGGCAGCGATGCAGGCGAACGGGTTGGCACCCGACGAACCTGCCAGGCGCACGGTGGAGGTGGAGGCGTTCTGCTCGTGGTCGGCGTGGAGGATGAAGATCCGGTCCATTGCCTTGGCCAGCACCGGGCTGATCGGTTTGATCTCGCACGGGGTGTTGAACATCATGTGCAGGAAGTTTTCCGCATACGACAGGTCGTTGCGCGGGTACATCATGGGCTGCCCCATGGAATACTTGTACACCATCGCGGCCAGGGTCGGCATCTTTGCGACCAGGCGCACCGCGGAAATTTCGCGGTGTTGCGGGTTATTGATGTCCAGGGAGTCGTGGTAGAAGGCCGACAGGGCGCCGACCACACCGCACATCACCGCCATCGGGTGAGCGTCGCGGCGGAAGCCGTTGAAGAACGTCTTGAGCTGTTCGTGAACCATGGTGTGGTTCTTGACGGTGCTGACGAACTGGGCTTTCTGCTCGGCATTGGGGAGTTCGCCGTTGAGCAGCAGGTAGCAGGTCTCGAGGTAGTCGGACTGTTCGGCCAGTTGTTCGATGGGATAGCCGCGATGCAGCAGGATACCCTTGTCGCCGTCGATGTAGGTGATCTTCGACTCGCACGAGGCCGTTGCCATGAAACCAGGGTCGAAGGTGAAGTGACCAGTGGCCCCCAACCCGCGGACGTCGATTACATCAGGACCAACCGTGCCGGTTAAAATGGGCAGCTCGACGGGGGCAGTGCCCTCGATGACCAACTGCGCTTTTTTGTCAGCCATGTGGCCTCCTATTAATGCTTGAAATCATCAGACAGACCCCCCACGCAGGGCCCGCACCACTATAGAGGGATAAATTCAGATGTCAATTTGCCTAAAGGCTTGTTGAATCAGCTGTTCAAGCCTGATTTTTCCCGAAATTCTCGCCCATTTACGCCTTTTCCTCCTTAAAGGCAATGCGCTATTCGGGCTACCCCCTCACGTTGTCATGAGCAGCCTAACTGTCTATACTCGGCACCCGACCGCCAGGGGCTTGCAAGCCCGACCTGCTGGGGGTCGCCGTTCCCTGGGTGGTGGGTACCTGACCAGTACACTTACCAACAACTTTGCCCTGATTCGCTAGGGGCTCTTCAGTGTGAAAAAAGCCGTGAAAAGCCAACGACCTGTAAACCTAGACCTAAGGACCATCAAGCTTCCTGTCACCGCGTACACGTCCATCCTGCACCGTATCTCCGGCGTCATTCTGTTCATCGGCCTTGCCATCATGCTGTATGCACTGGGCAAGTCGCTGGGTTCGGAGGAAGGCTTCGGTGAAGTGAAGGCGTGTCTGACCAGCCCGCTGGCCAAGTTTGTGACCTGGGGCCTGTTGTCCGCCCTGCTTTATCACCTCGTGGCAGGTGTTCGTCACCTGATCATGGACATGGGTATCGGCGAGACGCTGGAAGGCGGCAAGCTGGGCTCGAAAATCGTGATCGTCATCTCCGTGGTGCTGATCGTTCTGGTGGGAGTTTGGGTATGGTAACCAACGTCACGAACCTGTCGCGTTCGGGCCTCTATGACTGGATGGCGCAGCGCGTCTCGGCGGTCGTTCTCGCGGCTTACTTCATCTTCCTGATCGGCTACGTGGTCGCCCACCCAGGCATCGACTATGCCCAGTGGCATGCCCTGTTCTCCAACAACGCGATGCGGATCTTCAGTCTGCTGGCCCTCGTTGCCCTCGGCGCTCACGCCTGGGTTGGCATGTGGACCATTGCTACCGACTACCTGACGCCTATGTCGTTCGGCAAGTCGGCAACTGCGATTCGTTTCCTGTTCCAGGCGGTATGCGGCGTTGCGATGTTCGCTTACTTCGTCTGGGGTGTGCAGATTCTCTGGGGTATCTGATCCATGGCTAGCATTCCAACCATTTCTTTCGACGCCATCATCATCGGTGGCGGCGGCGCCGGCATGCGCGCAGCGCTGCAGCTGGCCCAGGGCGGTCACAAGACTGCCGTGGTCACCAAGGTCTTCCCGACCCGTTCGCACACCGTATCCGCCCAGGGCGGCATCACCTGCGCCATCGCTTCGGCCGACCCGAACGACGACTGGCGCTGGCACATGTACGATACCGTCAAGGGCTCGGACTACATCGGTGACCAGGACGCTATCGAATACATGTGCCAGGAAGGCCCGGCTGCGGTCTTCGAATTGGACCACATGGGCCTGCCGTTCTCGCGTACCGAAACCGGCCGTATCTACCAGCGCCCGTTCGGCGGCCAGTCCAAGGACTTCGGTAAAGGTGGCCAGGCTGCCCGTACCTGTGCCGCTTCCGACCGTACCGGTCACGCGCTGCTGCACACCCTGTACCAGGGCAACCTGAAAGCCGGTACCACCTTCCTCAACGAATACTATGCCGTTGACCTGGTGAAGAACCAGGAAGGCGCCTTCGTCGGCGTGATCGCGATCTGCATCGAAACCGGCGAAACCATGTACATCAAGTCCAAGGCCACCGTTCTGGCCACTGGCGGTGCTGGCCGTATCTACGCCTCCACCACCAACGCCCTGATCAACACCGGTGACGGCATCGGCATGGCCCTGCGCGCCGGTGTTCCGGTGCAGGACATCGAGATGTGGCAGTTCCACCCGACCGGTATCGCCGGCGCCGGCGTACTGGTCACCGAGGGATGCCGCGGTGAGGGTGGTTACCTGATCAACGCCCACGGCGAGCGCTTCATGGAGCGCTACGCACCAAACGCCAAAGACCTGGCCGGCCGCGACGTGGTTGCCCGTTCCATGGTCAAGGAAATCATCGCCGGCAACGGCGTGGGCCCGAACAAGGACCACGTACTGCTGAAGCTGGACCACCTGGGCGAGGAAGTGCTGCACAGCCGTCTGCCAGGCATCTGCGAACTGTCCAAGACCTTCGCCCACGTTGACCCTGTCGTTGCGCCAGTGCCGGTCGTTCCGACCTGCCACTACATGATGGGTGGCGTTGCCACCAACATTCATGGCCAGGCCATCACCATGGACGAAGAAGGCAATGATCACATCATTCCTGGCCTGTTCGCCGTAGGTGAAGTGGCGTGCGTATCGGTTCACGGTGCAAACCGCCTGGGCGGCAACTCGCTGCTCGACCTGGTGGTATTCGGCCGTGCTGCCGGCCTGCACCTGGAGAAGGCGCTGAGCGACGGCATCGAGCACCTCGACGCCAGCGACACCGACATCGACGTTGCCCTGAATCGCCTGAACAAGCTCAACGAGCGCTCCACCGGCGAAGACGTAGCCAGCCTCAAGCGCGAATTGCAGAGCTGCATGCAGAACTACTTTGGTGTGTTCCGTACCGGCGAGTACATGCTCAAGGGTATCGAGCAACTGGCTGGCCTGCGTGAACGTATTGCCAACGTCAAGATTAACGACAAGTCCCAGGCCTTCAACACCGCGCGTATCGAAGCGCTGGAGCTGCAGAACCTGCTGGAAGTTGCCGAAGCTACCGCCATCGCGGCCGAAGCCCGTAAAGAGTCGCGCGGCGCTCACGCCCGTGAAGACTTCGAAGACCGTGACGACGAGAACTGGCTGTGCCACACCCTGTACTACCCGGGTGTCAAGCGCGTTGCCAAGCGTGGCGTCAACTTTGCGCCGAAGACCGTGCCGGCCTTCGAACCAAAAATCCGGACCTACTAAGGGTGGCTGCTATGTTGAAAGTCGAAGTTTATCGCTACAACCCCGACACCGACGCGGCCCCCAAGATGGAGTCGTTCGACGTCGATACCGGCGGCAAGGACCTGATGGTTCTGGATGTATTGGCGCTGATCAAGGAAAAGGACGAGGGCTTCTCGTACCGTCGCTCCTGCCGTGAAGGCGTGTGCGGTTCCGATGGCATGAACATGAACGGCAAGAACGGCCTGGCCTGCATCACCCCGCTGTCGGGCGTGGTCAAGGGCAACAAGCTGGTACTGCGTCCGTTGCCTGGCCTGCCGGTCATTCGTGACCTGGTCGTGGACATGAGCATCTTCTACAAGCAGTACGAGAAGGTGAAGCCGTTCCTGCAGAACGATACGCCGCCTCCGGCCATCGAACGTCTGCAGTCGCCGGAAGACCGTGACAAGCTGGACGGCTTGTACGAGTGCATCCTGTGCGCGTGCTGCTCCACGTCCTGCCCGTCGTTCTGGTGGAACCCGGACAAGTTCCTGGGCCCCGCCGCGCTGTTGCAGGCCTACCGTTTCCTGGCCGACAGCCGTGACACCAAAACCCAGGAGCGCCTGGCGTCCCTGGATGACCCGTTCAGCGTATTCCGCTGCCGCGGGATCATGAACTGCGTCAACGTTTGCCCTAAAGGTCTCAATCCGACCAAGGCGATCGGCCACGTACGTAACATGCTGCTGCAAAGCGGCACCTGATACACGTTGTACCTGCAGTACGCCGACGTGCGGGTGTAACACCCGCACCGAGGTAAAACCCGAACGGGGCTCACAAAGCCCCTGTTCATTACCTATGAAGATGAGACCAGCAGGGGCTTTCCGGGCTGGTACCCGGAAAATCAGCAGGATCCAGGTGGCGTGGTTCAGTCGCTGTTTTCGGACCGTTCCAGGTTTTCATGGCTCTCGCCGATCAGTCCCCTAATCGAGGGTGACCAAGCATGCAAGAAAGCGTGATGCAGCGCATGTGGGAAAGCGCCCACCTTTCAGGTGGTAACGCTGCATATGTGGAAGAGCTCTACGAACTCTACCTGCACGACCCTAACGCTGTGCCAGAAGAGTGGCGCACCTACTTCCAGAAGTTGCCCGCCGACGGCAGCACCGCTACCGACGTATCGCACTCCACGATCCGCGATCATTTCGTACTGCTGGCAAAGAACCAGCGCCGCGCCCAGCCGGTATCTGCCGGGAGCGTGAGCAGTGAACACGAGAAGAAGCAGGTTGAAGTGCTGCGACTGATCCAGGCCTATCGTATGCGCGGCCATCAGGCTGCCAAGCTCGACCCCTTGGGGTTGTGGCAGCGCCCTGCGCCCGTAGACCTGTCGATCAATCACTACGGCTTGACCAATGCCGATCTTGATACGACCTTCCGTGCCGGCGACCTGTTCATCGGCAAAGAGGAGGCGAGCCTACGCGACATCCTCGATGCGCTCCAGAAGACATATTGTCGCACCATTGGCGCCGAGTTCACCCACATCGTCGATTCCGAGCAGCGCAGCTGGTTCCAGCAGCGCCTGGAAAGCGTGCGTGGCCGTCCTGAATTCTCCGCCGACGTGCAGTCCCACCTGCTCGAGCGCGTCACTGCAGGCGAAGGCCTGGAGAAATACCTGGGTACCAAGTACCCGGGCACCAAGCGTTTCGGCCTGGAAGGTGGCGAAAGCCTGATCCCGATGCTGGACGAAATGATCCAGCGCTCCGGCTCCTACGGCACCAAAGAAGTCGTCATCGGCATGGCCCACCGCGGTCGCCTGAACGTGCTGGTCAATACCTTCGGCAAGAACCCGCGCGAGCTGTTCGACGAGTTCGAAGGCAAGAAGATGAACGAGCTGGGCTCCGGTGACGTGAAGTATCACCAGGGCTTCTCTTCTAACGTGATGACCCCAGGCGGCGAAGTCCACCTGGCCATGGCGTTCAACCCGTCCCACCTTGAAATCGTGTCGCCTGTGGTCGAAGGCTCGGTGCGCGCCCGTCAGGACCGCCGCAACGACAGTGTTGGCGACAAGGTGCTGCCTATCTCCATCCACGGCGACGCGGCCTTCGCAGGTCAGGGCGTGGTGATGGAAACCTTCCAGATGTCGCAGACCCGCGGTTTCAAGACCGGCGGTACCGTGCACATCGTGATCAACAACCAGGTTGGCTTCACCATCAGCAACCCGCTCGATGCGCGCTCGACCGAGTACGCCACCGACGTGGCCAAGATGATTCAGGCGCCGATCCTGCACGTCAATGGCGACGATCCGGAAGCCGTGTTGTTCGTCACCCAGCTGGCCGTCGATTACCGCATGCAGTTCAAGCGTGACGTGGTCATCGACCTGGTTTGCTACCGTCGCCGCGGTCACAACGAGGCCGACGAGCCCAACGGCACCCAGCCGCTGATGTACCAGCAGATCACCAAGCAGCGCACCACCCGCGAGCTGTACGCCGAGGCCCTCATCCAGGCAGGCCGCATCGACGCCGAGCGCGCCCAGTCCAAGATCGACGACTACCGCAGTGCGCTGGACAACGGCCTGCATGTGGTCAAGAGCCTGGTCAAGGAGCCGAACCGAGAGTTGTTCGTGGACTGGCGCCCCTACCTGGGTCACGCCTGGACGGCTCGCCACGACACCCGCTTCGACCTCAAGACCCTGCAGGAGCTGTCGGCAAAACTGCTGGAGCTGCCTGAAGGTTTCGTGGTCCAGCGTCAGGTCGCCAAGATCTACGAAGATCGCCAGAAGATGCAAGCCGGTGGCCTGCCGATCAACTGGGGCTACGCCGAAACCATGGCCTACGCCACGCTGCAGTTCGAAGGGCACCCGATCCGCATGACCGGCCAGGACATCGGACGCGGCACCTTCTCCCACCGTCACGCGGTGCTGCACAACCAGAAGGACGCCAGCACCTACGTACCGCTGAAGAACCTGTACCCGGGCCAGCCACGCTTCGAACTGTACGACTCCTTCCTGTCCGAGGAAGCGGTGCTGGCATTCGAGTACGGCTACTCCACCACCACGCCGAACGCGTTGGTGATCTGGGAAGCTCAGTTCGGCGACTTCGCCAACGGTGCGCAAGTGGTGATCGACCAGTTCATCACCAGCGGCGAGCACAAGTGGGGCCGTCTGTGCGGCTTGACCATGCTGTTGCCGCACGGTTATGAAGGCCAGGGCCCAGAGCACTCCTCGGCGCGCCTGGAGCGTTACCTGCAGCTATGTGCAGAGCAGAACATCCAGGTCTGTGTGCCGACCACGCCGGCGCAGATCTATCACCTGCTGCGTCGTCAGGTCATTCGCCCGCTGCGCAAGCCGCTGATCGTGCTCACGCCCAAGTCGCTGCTGCGTCACAAGCTCGCCGTCTCGACGCTCGAAGACCTGGCGGAAGGTTCGTTCCAGACCGTCATTCCGGAAATCGACACCCTCGATCCGGCCAAGGTCGAGCGCCTGGTGCTGTGCGGTGGCAAGGTCTACTACGACCTGCTGGAAAAACGTCGTGCCGAAGGCCGCGAAGACATTGCGATCGTGCGTATCGAACAGTTGTATCCGTTCCCGGAAGACGACCTGGTCGAAATCCTGGCGCCGTACACCAACCTCAAGCACGCGGTCTGGTGTCAGGAAGAGCCGATGAACCAGGGCGCCTGGTACAGCAGCCAGCACCACATGCGTCGTATCCTGGGCCGCCACAACAAGGCGCTGAACCTGGAATACGCCGGTCGCGAAGCTTCTGCCGCGCCAGCCTGTGGTTACGCTTCCAAGCACGCCGAACAGCAGGAACGACTGCTGCAAGACGCGTTCACCGTTTAACGCCTTCGCGCATCTGAAACCGAATTTAAGGAAACACTGATAATGGCTATCGAGATCAAAGCCCCAACCTTCCCGGAATCGGTTGCCGACGGCACCGTTGCCACCTGGCACAAGCAGCCAGGCGACGCCGTCAAGCGGGACGAGCTGATCGTCGACATCGAGACCGACAAGGTCGTGCTGGAAGTGCTGGCCACTGCCGACGGCGTGTTGGGTGACATCGTCAAGGGCGAGGGCGATACCGTCCTGTCCGACGAAGTGCTGGGTTCGATCGTGGAGGGCGGCGCTGCTGCCGCTGCACCTGCTGCTGCGCCTGCCCAGGCCGCCGCACCGGCCGCCGCCGCTGCCGACACCGGTGAAGACGACCCGGTCGCTGCCCCTGCTGCCCGCAAGCTGGCAGAAGAAAATGGCATCGACCTGGCCAGCGTGTCGGGTACCGGTAAAGGCGGTCGCGTGACCAAGGAAGATGTGGTCGCTGCCGTGGCCAACAAAAAGTCGGCGCCTGCCCCGGCGGCCAAGCCTGCCGCTGCAGCACCGGCACCGGTCGTGACCGCCGCTGGCGATCGTACCGAGAAGCGTGTGCCGATGACCCGTCTGCGCGCCAAGATCGCCGAGCGCCTGGTCGAAGCCCAGTCCAACATGGCCATGCTGACCACCTTCAACGAAGTCGACATGACCGAAGTCATGGCCCTGCGTTCGAAGTACAAGGACCTGTTCGAGAAGACCCACAACGGCGTGCGCCTGGGCTTCATGTCGTTCTTCGTCAAGGCTGCGACCGAAGCGCTCAAGCGCTTCCCGGCTGTCAACGCCTCGATCGACGGTAACGACATCGTCTACCATGGTTACGCGGACGTCGGTGTAGCGGTCTCCAGCGACCGTGGCCTGGTGGTCCCGGTACTGCGCAACGCCGAGTCCATGAGCCTGGCCGAAATCGAGAACGGTATCGCCACCTTCGGCAAGAAAGCCCGTGACGGCAAGCTGGCCATCGAAGAAATGACCGGCGGCACCTTCACCATCACCAACGGTGGTACCTTCGGTTCGATGATGTCGACGCCGATCGTCAACCCACCACAAGCCGCGATCCTGGGCATGCACAACATCATCCAGCGCCCGATGGCCATCAATGGCCAAGTGGTGATTCGCCCGATGATGTACCTGGCGCTGTCCTACGATCACCGCCTGATCGACGGCAAGGAAGCGGTGACCTTCCTGGTGACCATCAAGAACCTGCTGGAAGATCCGTCCCGCCTGCTGCTGGACATCTAATCGCGCAGCTGTAAGCTGCGAGCGACAGGCTTCAGATCGAAGCCTGTCTGTCTTGCGGCTTGCAGCGGCCGCTTGAGCTAACAAGGAATCTTTTATGACCCAGAAATTCGACGTGGTAGTGATTGGTGCCGGTCCTGGCGGCTATGTAGCTGCTATCAAGGCCGCCCAACTTGGTCTGAAGACTGCCTGCATCGAGAAGTACACCGACGCCGAGGGCAAGCTGGCCCTGGGCGGCACTTGCCTCAACGTAGGCTGCATTCCTTCCAAGGCGCTGCTGGACAGCTCTTGGAAATACAAGGAAGCCAAAGAGAGCTTCAACGTCCACGGTATCTCCACTGGCGAAGTGAAGATGGACGTACCGGCGATGGTTGGCCGCAAGGCAGGCATCGTCAAGAACCTGACCGGCGGTGTCGCCACCCTGTTTAAGGCCAACGGCGTGACCTCCATCCAGGGCCACGGCAAGCTGCTGGCGGGCAAGAAGGTCGAAGTGACCAAGGCTGACGGCACCAGCGAAGTCATCGAAGCGGATAACGTCATCCTGGCTTCCGGCTCGCGCCCGATCGACATTCCGCCGGCCCCGGTCGACCAGAATGTGATCGTCGACTCCACCGGCGCCCTGGAATTCCAAGCCGTGCCCAAGCGCCTTGGCGTGATCGGTGCTGGCGTGATCGGCCTGGAACTGGGTTCGGTATGGGCGCGTCTGGGCGCAGAAGTGACCGTACTCGAAGCCCTGGACACCTTCCTGATGGCTGCCGACACCGCCGTCTCCAAGGAAGCCCAGAAGGTTCTGACCAAGCAAGGCCTGGACATCAAGCTGGGTGCGCGCGTCACCGGTTCCAAGGTCAACGGCGACGAAGTCGAAGTGACCTACACCAACGCCGAAGGCGAGCAGAAGCTCACCTTCGACAAGCTGATCGTTGCGGTGGGCCGCCGTCCAGTGACCACCGACCTGCTGGCTGCCGACAGCGGTGTGAACATCGACGAGCGTGGCTACATCTACGTCGATGACCAGTGCGCGACCAGCGTGCCGGGCGTCTACGCCATCGGTGACGTGGTGCGTGGCCTGATGCTGGCGCACAAGGCCTCGGAAGAGGGCATCATGGTCGTCGAGCGCATCAAGGGTCACAAGGCCCAGATGAACTACGACCTGATCCCATCGGTCATTTACACCCACCCGGAAATCGCATGGGTCGGCAAGACCGAACAGTCCTTGAAGGCCGAGGGTGTTGAGGTTAACGTGGGCACCTTCCCGTTCGCGGCCAGCGGCCGTGCGATGGCGGCCAACGACACCGGTGGTTTCGTCAAGGTCATCGCCGATGCCAAGACCGACCGCGTACTGGGTGTGCACGTGATTGGCCCATCGGCTGCCGAACTGGTACAGCAGGGCGCAATCGCAATGGAATTCGGCACCAGTGCCGAGGATCTGGGCATGATGGTCTTCAGCCATCCAACCCTGTCCGAAGCGTTGCACGAAGCAGCGCTGGCGGTGAATGGCGGTGCCATTCACGTCGCCAACCGTAAGAAGCGTTAATCATAAGAAACCACGGCGGGCTGCCCGTCGTGAGTCTTGCGTGCATGACTCACCGCGGAAAGTCCGCCGGACCGGATCACATGGGATAACCCGGGGTCAACGGTCACAGGTGGTGCGGCGCCAGTGATGGCGCAGCGCCGAAGCGCAGTACCTAACGAAGACGGTAAAAAGCATGAATCTTCACGAGTATCAGGGTAAGCAGCTGTTCGCTGAGTACGGCCTGCCAGTTTCCAAGGGTTTCGCGGTCGATACCCCTGAAGAAGCGGCAGAAGCCTGCGACAAGATCGGCGGGAACGAGTGGGTCGTCAAAGCCCAGGTTCACGCTGGTGGTCGCGGCAAAGCGGGCGGCGTCAAGCTGGTTCGCAGCAAGGAAGACGCCAAGGCGTTCGCTGCACAGTGGTTGGGCAAGAATCTGGTCACCTACCAGACCGATGCCAACGGTCAACCCGTCTCCAAGATTCTGGTCGAATCCTGCACCGACATCGCCAAAGAGCTGTACCTGGGCGCTGTGGTCGATCGCTCGAGCCGCCGCATCGTGTTCATGGCCTCCACCGAAGGTGGCGTGGACATCGAGAAAGTCGCTCACGACACACCTGAAAAAATCCTCAAGGCCACTATCGATCCACTGGTCGGCGCTCAGCCGTTCCAAGGTCGCGAGCTGGCGTTCCAGCTGGGTCTGGAAGGCAAGCAAGTGCAACAGTTCGCCAAGATCTTCGTGGGCCTGGCCAAGCTGTTCAAGGATCACGATCTGGCCCTGCTGGAAGTGAACCCGCTGGTGATCAAGGCCGACGGCGACCTGCACTGCCTCGATGCCAAGATCAACATCGATGCCAACGCCATGTACCGTCAGCCCAAGCTGAAAACCTTCCACGACCCGTCCCAGGACGATGCCCGTGAAGCCCACGCTGCCAAGTTCGAACTGAACTACGTTGCCCTGGAAGGCAACATCGGCTGCATGGTCAACGGTGCTGGCCTGGCCATGGGTACCATGGACATCGTCAACCTGCATGGCGGCAAGCCAGCCAACTTCCTCGACGTGGGCGGCGGTGCTACCAAGGAACGCGTTACCGAAGCGTTCAAGATCATTCTGTCCGACAGCAATGTCGCGGCCGTTCTGGTCAACATCTTCGGCGGCATCGTTCGCTGCGACATGATTGCCGAAGGCATCATCGGTGCTGTGAAGGAAGTCGGCGTGAAGGTGCCGGTCGTCGTTCGCCTTGAAGGCAACAACGCCGAACTGGGCGCTAAAGTACTGGCAGAAAGCGGTTTGAACATCATTGCTGCAACCAGCCTGACCGACGCTGCTCAACAAGTTGTCAAAGCTGCGGAGGGCAAGTAATGAGCGTCCTGATCAATAAAGACACCAAAGTCATCTGCCAGGGCTTCACCGGCTCGCAGGGTACTTTCCACTCCGAACAAGCCATCGCCTACGGCACCAAGATGGTCGGCGGCGTCACTCCAGGCAAGGGTGGCACCACCCACCTGGGCCTGCCGGTGTTCAACACCGTCAAGGAAGCCGTTGAGGCGACCGGCGCCGATGCTTCGGTCATCTACGTACCAGCGCCGTTCTGCAAGGACTCGATCCTGGAAGCAGCGTTTGGCGGCATCAAGCTGATCGTGTGCATTACCGAAGGCATTCCGACCCTGGACATGCTGGACGCCAAGGTCAAGTGCGACGAGCTGGGCGTGACCCTGATCGGCCCTAACTGCCCAGGCGTCATCACGCCGGGCGAGTGCAAGATCGGCATCATGCCGGGTCACATTCACTTGCCAGGCAAGGTCGGTATCGTGTCGCGCTCCGGCACCCTGACCTACGAAGCTGTCAAGCAGACCACCGACGCCGGCTTCGGCCAGTCGACCTGTGTCGGCATCGGCGGTGACCCGATCCCGGGCTCCAACTTCATCGACATCCTGAAGCTGTTCCAGGAAGACCCGAAGACTGAAGCGATCGTCATGATCGGTGAGATCGGCGGTTCGGCTGAAGAAGAAGCCGCAGCCTACATCAAGGCCAACGTCACCAAGCCTGTCGTTTCCTACATCGCCGGTGTTACCGCACCTGCGGGCAAGCGCATGGGCCACGCTGGCGCCATCATTTCGGGCGGCAAGGGCACTGCAGACGAGAAGTTCGCAGCCCTGCAGGACGCAGGTGTCAAAACCGTACGTTCGCTGGCTGACATCGGCAAGGCCTTGGCCGAGCTGACCGGTTGGGAAGTGAAGAAGTAATATTGCTGCACCCCCCACGCGCACAGAGGCCACCTTCGGGTGGCCTTTGTCGTATAGGGGCGCCGATTAATCTCGTGAAGATGTGCTCGTCAGGTCAGGGGGCCAAACGGATTAGGTTTTCTCGATAGCTGTGATAGGAATTTTCGTACATACACCCTGTTCAACCAGCGGATAATACCGATCGTCCCGTTCACGCAGACGACAATGACGTACGCACATCGGACAACACGCACTGTGCCAGTGCGTTTGAAGGGTAAACCGGTTAATCTACGCGACTATTTTGTGCCCGTGCCCCAAAAGGGAACGACACGCTAAACGGGTCTGGCCTACCAAGCCGGGCAGCATTTCCCTCACCCATGGGGAAATCCCCTCACGAATCCCGATTTCAGCAGTGTGGTACTACCTCAAATGAAAGTTCTCAAAGGCCAGGATATCCTGGCGCTTGGCTTTATGACGTTCGCGCTTTTCGTAGGCGCTGGCAATATCATCTTTCCGCCCATCGTCGGCCTGCAATCCGGCCCGCACGTGTGGATGGCTGCGCTGGGCTTTTTGGTCACGGCGGTGGGGCTGCCTGTGATCACCGTGGTCGCCCTGGCCAAGGTCGGCGGCGGCATGGATGCGCTGAGCAGCCCGATCGGCAAGTTCTTTGGTGGCCTGCTGGCCGCCGTTTGCTACCTGTCGGTAGGCCCCTTGTTCGCAACACCGCGTACCGCGACGGTATCGTTCGAAGTGGGTGTAGCGCCGTTGACGGGTGAAAGCCCGCTGGCGCTGTTCATCTACAGCCTGGTCTACTTCATCGTGGTGTTGGCGGTGTCGATGTACCCTGGCAAGCTGCTGGACACCGTGGGTCGGTTCCTGGCACCGCTCAAGATCATCGCGCTGGCCGTGCTTGGCATCGCGGCCTTCGCCTTGCCAGCGGGCACCATTGGAGAGGCGCAGCCTGCCTATGCTGCTGCCGCGTTCTCCAAGGGCTTCTCCGATGGCTACCTGACCATGGATACGCTCGGGGCGCTGGTATTTGGCATCGTCATCGTCAACGCCATCCGCTCGCGCGGCGTGGAGTCGCCCAAGTTGATCACTCGCTATGCCATCATTGCCGGGTTGATTGCCGGTGTTGGCCTGGCGCTGGTGTATATCAGCTTGTTCCGCCTGGGCGCCGGTAGCCACGAAATCGCGGCAGGGGCCAGCAACGGGGCGGCTGTGCTGCACGCCTATGTGCAACATACCTTCGGCTCGTTGGGCAGCGGCTTCCTGGCCGTGTTGATCGCACTGGCGTGCCTGGTGACTGCCGTGGGCTTGACCTGCGCGTGTGCCGAGTACTTCAGCCAGATCCTGCCGTTGTCCTACCGCGCGCTGGTCGTGATCCTGGCAGGCTTCTCGCTGCTGGTGTCCAACCTCGGGCTGACCAAGCTGATCATGTTCTCGATCCCTGTGCTCACCGCCATCTACCCGCCGTGCATCGTCGTGGTGGGGCTGAGCTTCGTGAACGAGCTGTGGAACTCGCCAACGCGCATCCTCGGCCCGGTGATGCTGGTCTCGTTGCTGTTCGGCATGGTAGATGCCGTCAAAGGTAGCGACATTGCCCACGTGCTCCCGGACTTCATGGCTCACTTGCCCTTGAGCGATCAGGGCCTGGCTTGGCTGGTGCCGTCGGTGGTGACCTTGGCGGGTGCAGTGGTATGCGATCGCATGCTCGGCAAGCCCCGCCAGGCCATGGCATGAGTTGCTAAGCCCAGGGTGCGGCATCGGCCACAAGCCACGAGATGCTGGACCCACTGCTTGGCACTGCAAGCCCCGCATTCGCAAGGATGCGGGGCTTTTGTTCATATGCACCTTGGCAAACGTCGCAAGCGAGCCGCCTTGGAAATTATTCGCCGGAGTTCGCGTGCCTTTTGCGGCTTGCCAGCGTCGAAAGACGGTCTTTATGCTTTCGGCACATGGCACCTACGGATCTCTGCATGAACTTCATCCTGAGCAACCTCAATAACCTCATAGCGGCATGCTGGTTCGTGCTGTGCTGGGGCGGCTATACGCGCTATGCCATCTGGAAGGGGCGGGACACCGCATGCTTGGCCAGCGTGTTGCATTTATACCGTGAAGACTGGATGCGCAGGATGCTGCTGCGTGACAACCGCATTGCCGATGCCAGCGTCATCGGCAACCTGGAACGCAACGCCTCCTTTTTCGCCTCCAGCACCCTGATCATCCTGGCGGGTATCTTGACTGTGCTGGGGGCTTCCGACCGCGCGCTGTCGTTGCTGGCGGATTTACCGCTGGTGCAGCAGGCATCCCAGGGCATGTCGGAGATCAAGTTGCTGTGCCTGGCCACGGTGTTCGTGTATGCCTTCTTCACGTTCAGCTGGTGCATGCGTCAATACAACTTCGCTGCCGTACTGGTGGGCTCGGCGCCCATGATCGGCGAGCGTCAGGTAAGCGAACTAGAGCGCAAGGCCTTTGCCTTGAGGGCGGCCAGGGTGCTGTCATTGGCGGCCAACCAATTCAACTTCGGGCTGCGCGCTTATTACTTCGGCATGGCCATGTTGAGCTGGTTTATCAACCCCTGGTTGTTCATGGCGGTAAGTGTAGGGGTTGTGCTGATCCTTTATCGCCGCGAGTTCCATTCAGACGTGCTTGACGTCATGGTGTTCACCCCCACCGAAAGTTCGACAGGCGAGTTGCACGCCCCACAGTCCACGTTGCCTAACTGAAACGATTAGTCCACGAATGACAGGCATAAAAAAACCCGACAATGTCGGGTTTTTTGTTCGGTTCGATTACTGCTTGGCAGGATCGGCCGGCGTAGTGGTGGTCGCTGGCGTGGCTGGGGCAGCCTCTTCGGCAGCCTTGCGATTGGCTTCGGCCTGGTCTTGGGCAGCTTCGGCGTTTTCCTTGGCGGCTTCGTTCATCTTGTCCTGTGCGTCACCCATCTTCTCCTGGGCTTCTTCACGGTGTTCTTGTGCGTCCTGGGCTTTGTCTTCGCTCGCTTTATCGCAAGCAGCCAGGCCCATGGCAGCAGCCAGCATCAGAGCAAAAGCAAATGGTTTACGCATGAGGGTGTCTCTCCTTGGTGGAATAAGTTGACTTGATGCTTCGAGTCGGGCCCTGCTGGATTAGTTCCACCGTCATTACGCAGATATTAAATATCTTGAAACTGAACTTCCGGCCATGGCGATTGTTTCGCACTAAGGCGGGTTAACGGCCGCGGGCAACTGCAACTCCGCCAGTATGGCAGTGCACGGCAGGTATGCACATGCACGTCTTTTCGTTGCGTCAGTATCGGCACCCGTCTGAACCTGGAAACGATACACCGCCTGCGGCAAGCAGGGCGGCCAAGCAGCTCGCCACGACCTGCTCGGATTTGAAGATCGAATCGGGCAAGCCCTTGAAATCAATTCGGCAGCCCCCATCTGCATGACATCCGCCGCCAACGCAGCCATCCATGCCGCTTGGCGACCACTGTCATCTGATCGGAGTTTGAAGAACATGAGCGTGGAGACTCAAAAAGAAACGCTGGGCTTCCAGACCGAGGTGAAGCAACTGCTGCACCTCATGATCCATTCCTTGTACTCGAACAAGGAGATCTTCCTGCGCGAACTGATCTCCAACGCCTCCGACGCCTCCGATAAGCTGCGTTTCGAGGCGCTGGCAAAGCCCGAACTGCTCGAAGGCGATGCGGACCTGAAGATTCGCCTGAGCTTCGACAAGGAGGCCGGTACGGTCACCCTCGAGGACAACGGCATCGGCATGAGCCGCGACGACGTCATCGCTCACCTGGGTACCATTGCCAAATCCGGCACTGCCGACTTCATGAAGAACCTCACCGGCGATCAGAAGAAAGACTCGCACCTGATCGGTCAGTTTGGCGTGGGCTTCTACTCGGCATTCATCGTGGCTGATCAGGTCGATGTCTACAGCCGTCGCGCGGGCCAGCCCGCCAGCGAAGGCGTGCACTGGTCGTCCAAGGGCGAGGGCGAGTTTGAAGTCGCGACCATCGACAAGCCTGAGCGCGGTACCCGCATTGTTCTGCACCTGAAAAAGGACGAGCTGGAATTCGCCGATGGCTGGCGCCTGCGCAACGTGGTCAAGAAGTACTCCGATCACATTGCCCTGCCAATTCAGTTGCCCAAGGAACAGACAGCAGCCGAAGGCGAAGAGCAGCCAGCCCAAGAGTGGGAAACCGTCAACCGTGCAAGCGCCCTGTGGACCCGTCCGCGTACCGAGATCAAGGACGAGGAATATCAGGAGTTCTACAAGCACATCGGCCATGACTTCGAAAACCCGTTGGCCTGGAGCCATAACAAGGTCGAAGGCAAGCTTGAATACAACTCGCTGCTGTACGTGCCTGCCCGCGCCCCGTTCGACCTGTACCAGCGTGAAGCGCCGCGTGGCTTGAAGCTGTACGTTCAGCGCGTGTTCATCATGGATCAGGCCGAGTCGTTCCTGCCGCTTTACCTGCGCTTCATCAAGGGTGTGGTGGATTCCAACGACTTGTCGCTGAACGTGTCGCGGGAAATCCTGCAGAAAGACCCGATCATCGATTCGATGAAGACCGCGTTGACCAAGCGCGTGCTGGACATGCTCGAAAAACTGTCCAAGAACGAGCCAGAGCAGTACAAGAGCTTCTGGAAGAACTTCGGTCAGGTGTTGAAAGAGGGCCCGGCCGAAGACTTTGCCAACAAGGAAAAGATCGCTGGCCTGTTGCGCTTCGCGTCTACCCACGACGAAAGCGGCGAGCAGAGCGTGTCGCTGGCCGACTACCTGGCCCGCGCCAAGGAAGGGCAGGACAAGATCTACTACCTCACCGGCGAGTCCTACGCGCAGGTCAAGAACAGCCCGCACCTCGAAGTCTTCCGCAAGAAAGGCATCGAAGTGTTGCTGCTGACCGACCGCATCGACGAGTGGCTGATGAGCTACCTGAACGAATTCGACGGCAAGGCGTTCGTGGATGTGGCCCGTGGCGATCTGGACCTAGGCAAACTGGATACCGAAGAAGACAAAAAGGCCCAGGAAGAAGTCGCCAAGGATAAGGAAGGCCTGGTAGAGCGCCTGAAAAGCGCATTGGGCGAAAACGTCGCCGAGGTCCGCGTCTCCCATCGCCTGACGGATTCGCCAGCCATTCTGGCCATCGGCGAGCAGGACCTGGGGCTGCAGATGCGCCAGATTCTGGAAGCCAGCGGCCAGAAAGTGCCCGATTCCAAGCCCATCTTCGAGTTCAACCCGACCCACCCGCTGATCGAGAAGCTCGATCACGAACAGAGCGAGGACCGCTTCGCCGAGCTGTCGCACATTCTGTTCGACCAGGCCGCGCTGGCAGCCGGTGACAGTCTGAAAGATCCCGCAGCCTACG
The DNA here is from genome assembly GCF_043104125.1 of Pseudomonas sp. xss_4. Lineage (NCBI taxonomy): Bacteria > Pseudomonadati > Pseudomonadota > Gammaproteobacteria > Pseudomonadales > Pseudomonadaceae > Pseudomonas > Pseudomonas sp. xss_4. The sequence goes on along the minus strand of NZ_JBICKJ010000009.1, from coordinate 24,637 downwards.
TGCGTCGTCTGAACAAGCTGTTGGTCGAGTTGTCTGCTTGAATTGACGTATGGCTAAAGCCCGCTTCGGCGGGCTTTTTTCATGGTGCAGCCTTAAGGAGTACAGCATGAGCAAGGTAGTCGTCGAATCCCTGGTCCATCACCTGTCCGGCAAGACCTTCGAGAGCCGTTTGGCCTATGAGCCCGGCGCCTTGGGTCGGCCTGGCCTGGTGATGGCGCCCAACTGGATGGGCGTGACCGAAGGGGCCGAGCGCATCGCCAAGGAAGTGGCAGCGCAAGGTTATGTGGTGCTGCTCGTCGATCTCTATGGTCAGACCGTTCGCCCGGCGAATGCCGATGAGGCGGGCGCTGCAATGATGCCGCTCAAAGAAGACCGCGCCGAGTTGCGCAGGCGCATGGACGGCGCCCTTGCCCAGTTGCTGGGCCAGTCCAAGGCGCCGCTGAGCCCCGGCAAGGTGGCGACCTTCGGGTTCTGCTTCGGGGGATGCTGTGCGCTCGAACTGGCGCGCGCGGGGGCTGATCTGCGAGCAGCGATCTCCTTCCATGGCACACTGGACACACCTGATCCTGAGGATGCCAAACGCATCAAGGGCTCGGTCCTGGTGCTGCATGGCGCATCCGACCCCTTGGTGCCCCAAGAGCAGCTCCCGGCGTTCGAAAATGAAATGAACGCCGCCAAAGTCGATTGGCAACTGGTGAGCTATGGCGGTGCGGTGCATTCGTTCACTGACCCGGATGCCAACGTGCCTGGCAAGACGCAGTACGACCGGCGCACCTCCGAGCGGGCCTTCCGCGCAATGCACAACCTGCTGGCCGAGGTATTCCAGCGCTAGCGCGCACGTGACCGGAGCGATTGCCAGCGCTGCGTTGATGGCAGGGCTGGCGAACCGCACGCTGCCCTTGCAGGTCTAGTAGGTTTGCCCCTTACAAGGAAGCCAACCATGATCGCCAGAGCACTGGCCTGCGTAGCGTTGACCGCCTGGCTTGGCCCAGGTGCCGAGGCCCGTGAATACCGCTACAGCGATGCGCACCTGCATTACGTGGATTTCTTCCAGGAATCCGAAGGTATGCCGGCGCTGCTCAGGGCCATGGACGCTGCAGGCATCGATCAGTCGATGATCTCCGGCATCCCCGTTGCCAAGAAATGGCATGAAGACGAGCCCAAGCGCCCCCGCTATTACGCCGGCGACGATGCCGACGCCTATTGGTACAGTGCCACCGATACTTACGTGGCAGCGGCGCTGCAGCAGTTGTCGGGCGAACAGCGCAAGCGATTTCACCCCTTCCTGACCGGCTTCAATCCAGTAGACAAGAATGCCGTGAGCCATATCGAGCGCATGCTCGACCTTTATCCAGGCCTCTGGCAGGGTATCGGCGAGGTATTCACACGTCACGATGACCTGACGGCGTTGACCAGCGGTGAAACCCCGCGTGCCAACAACGAAGCCATGACGCGGGTCTATCACCTGGCCGCCGAGCGCGACCTGCCGGTGCTGTTGCATTCCAATATCACCTCCAAGCGCGAGCGTAACCCTTTGTACCTGGCCGAGATCGAAGAGCCCCTGCGCAATCATCCGCATACGCGCTTCATCTGGGCACACGCTGGCAGCAGCATGGAAATTCACCGGCACCAGACACAGATGGATTTTCTGCTGCCCGTGCTGACGCGATTGCTCGAAGATTACCCGAACCTGTATGTGGACCTGTCGTGGAGTGTGCTCAAGCCCTACCTGCTCGATGAGCAAGGCGTCCCACGCGAACCCTGGCTGGCGCTGGTAAAGCGGTATCCGACGCGGTTCATGCTGGGCTCGGATGTGGTCGGCCGCTTCGATAGCCTGGGGAAGGAGATGGACAGTTTCAGGTCATTTCTGGATGCCTTGCCCGAGGACGTGGCCAGGCGCGTGGCCAAGGACAACTTCCTGGCTGTACTGCCCAAGGGGAAATGACACAGGTCCCGTCGTGCCCCATGGGATCTTTTTTACAACGTAAATGAAAACGCCCCGAACCAGTCGGGGCGTTTTCTATTGGCGCGTCAGCGAATCACTTGCCTTCCCAGCGCTTGAGCACCAGGGTGGCGTTGGTGCCGCCGAAACCGAAGCTGTTGCTCATGACCGTATCGATCTTGGCATTTTCTTCGGTCTTGCGCAGGATTGGCAAGTCAGCGACCGCCGGGTCCAGTTCGTCGATGTTGGCCGAGCCGGCGATGAAGTTGTTCTCCATCATCAGCAGGCAGTAGATCGCCTCGTGTACACCGGCAGCCCCCAGGGAGTGACCGGACAAGCTCTTGGTCGAGCTGATCTTCGGTGCATTTTCGCCGAACACTTCACGAACGCCCTTCATTTCGGCAACGTCGCCCACTGGGGTAGAGGTGCCGTGGGTGTTCAGGTAGTCGATCGGGGTATCGACGGTCGACAGCGCCTGCTGCATGCAGCGGATGGCGCCTTCGCCGCTTGGGGCGACCATGTCATAGCCGTCGGAGGTGGCGCCATAGCCGACGATCTCGGCGTAAATCTTGGCGCCACGGGCCAGCGCATGTTCCAGCTCTTCGACCACCACCATGCCACCGCCACCGGCGATGACGAAGCCATCGCGGTCTGCGTCATAGGCACGCGAGGCCAGTTCCGGGGTTTCGTTGCGCTTGGTCGACAGGGCGCCCATGGCATCGAACAGGAACGACTGGCTCCAGTGCTCTTCTTCACCGCCGCCGGCGAACACGATGTCCTGCTTTCCCCACTGGATCTGCTCCAGTGCAGTACCAATGCAGTGGGCCGATGTAGCGCAGGCAGAAGAGATCGAGTAGTTGATGCCCTTGATCTTGAACGGCGTCGCCAGGCACGCCGAAACAGTGCTGCCCATGGTGCGAGTTACCCGGTAGGGGCCTACACGTTTGACGCCTTTTTCGCGCAGGGTATCCAGCGCTTCCATCTGGTTCAGGGTCGATGCACCACCGGAGCCGGCAACCAGGCCGGTACGCGGGCTGGAGACCTGCTCTTCGGTCAGGCCGGAGTCCTTGATGGCGTCCTGCATCGCCAGATAGGCGTAGGCAGCCGCATGCCCGACGAAACGGAAGACCTTGCGGTCGATCAGTTCCTCGAGATTGAGGTCGATGGAGCCGGAAACCTGGCTACGCAGCCCCATTTCCTTGTATTCCGGGTTGTAACGAATACCCGGACGGCTGTTGCGCAGGTTTTCGGTGACGGTAGCTTTGTCATTGCCCAGGCACGACACGATGCCCAGACCAGTGATAACGACGCGGCGCATGCGAATAACCCTTAGAAGTTGTCAGTGGAGGTGAACACGCCGACCCGCAGGCCTTCGGCGGTGTAGATCTCGCGGCCATCGACACTGACCGAACCATCGGCGATGGCCATGTTCAGCTTGCCTTTGAGCACGCGCTTGATGTGAATGTTGTAGGTGACGTTCTTGGCGGTGGGCAGCACCTGACCGAAGAACTTCACTTCACCGGAACCCAGTGCACGACCGCGGCCCGGCAGGCCTTGCCAGCCCAGGAAAAAGCCGACCAGCTGCCACATGGCATCGAGGCCCAGGCACCCTGGCATCACGGGGTCGCCTTCGAAATGGCAGGCAAAAAACCAAAGATCAGGATTGATGTCCAGCTCGGCGACCAATTCACCTTTGCCGTACTTGCCGCCTTCTTCACTGATGTGGGTGATGCGATCGACCATCAGCATGTTCGGCGCGGGCAGTTGCGCATTACCTGGGCCGAACAGCTCACCGCGACTGCAGCGCAGCAGGTCTTCCCGAGTAAAGGCGTGTTGTTTGGTCATGCGAGCTCCTCAATAACCCCCTGCGGCAGGGGATGAATCTTCCCGGCCGGCCCGTCACGCATCGCGAGCGGGTCGGCAGCCTACAGGTAGACTATTGCGTTGTAGTGAAAGTCACAGCGCACCTGTCGAAAGAAGTACAGGTGTGCACTGAAATGTCTATTTTCAGGTCCGAAAGGAGTCCTGTCCAGTGTTTAAGACTGCCGCACTTTAGCATTTATCGCCAGTCGCGGTTGCCTGTCCTGGCAGCCAGCGCGCCAGCACCTGCTGCAATTCACTGCGGCGCAGGGGTTTGCTCAGGTAGTCATCCATCCCTGCGGCAATACACCGTTCGCGGTCACCCTGCAACGCATTGGCGGTCAGGGCGATGATCGGTACGTGCGCGCCGTTTGTCAGCAGGCGCAATTGACGCGTGGCCTCGTAACCGTCCATGTAGGGCAGGCCACAGTCCATGAAAACGGCGGCGAAATGCTGCAGCCTGACCTGCTCCACGGCCTGCTGACCGTCATCGGCCGTGCTCACCTCAACGCCCAGGCTGCGCAACATGGCCTCGGTGACGTTCTGGTTGACGGCATTGTCTTCGACCAGCAATACCCTGGTGGGTTCGGTCCAGGCAAGCTGGCCGGGCGGCGCAACGTGGCGGGCCCGGCGCGTCAATGCTGGCAATGCCAGGGGCATCTCCAGCGTAAAGGTCGAGCCATGGCCTTCGAGGCTCTGGCCATGCAGGTGCCCACCCATGCGTTCGGCCAGGGTGCGCGCGATGGACAGGCCCAAGCCGGTGCCGCCGTAGCGACGGGAAATCGAGCTGTCGGCCTGCTGGAACGCGACGAACATCATCTCCAGGCGATCGTTGTCGATGCCGATACCCGTGTCCTGCACGCTGCAGGTCAGCCAGATGCGCTGCTCATCCATCACCTGCCAACGGGCCTCGACCCGCACCTGCCCCTGTTCGGTGAACTTCAGGGCATTACCGATCAGGTTCAGGAGAATCTGCCGGATCCGGGTAGGGTCGCCGTTCACCTGCAACTGGGCGGTGTTCTCGGCCAGGCTCAAGTCCAGCGTCAGCCCTTGTTGCTGCGCTGCATGCTGGAATGACTGGACGCAGTGGGTGATGAGCTCGCCGAGGTTGAAGTCGATGTGCTCGAGCTGCAAGGCCGCCCGTTCAATCCGCGAGAAATCGAGGATGTCATTGATGACCCGCAGCAGATGCCCCGTCGACTCGCTCGCCACTGCGGTGTATTCGGCCTGCTCGCTGCTCATCGAGGTGGTTTCGAGCAATTGCAGCATGCCCAGTACACCGTTGAGCGGTGTGCGCAGCTCGTGGCTCATCATGGCCAGGAAATCGGACTTGGCGCGGTTGGCCTGCTCGGCCTCTTCGCGAGCCTGGATCAGCTCGGCAATGGCTGTCTTCTGCTCGGTACTGGCCTGCTCCAGCGCGCGGGCCAGATTATTGATGTGCCGGGCCAGATGCCCCAGCTCGCTGTCGTCCACCACTGGAACGGGCGTATCGTAGTGACCCTGCTGGATGGCCTTGACGGCATGGCCCATGTCGCTGATGGGTTTGGCCAGGCTCAGGGCCAGGCGGCGAGCCAGCAAGAAGGTGAACAGCAGTGCGAACAACGCCAGCACGGCGGCCTTGATCACGATCTCCTGCTGACGCTGACTGAACGCATCGTCCGACATGCCGACGATGACCCGCCCCAGGTAGTCATCGCCAATAGCCGGGGCAGCCGCCAGGCCTTCCTGGAGGAAATCGCTTTCGAGTCGAATCTGTTGCAGACGAATCGGCGCCTGAAACACCTCCACCTGCTGGGCGCGGTTGGTGCTTTCGTCAGACTGCTCGACGTACACCAAAATATGGTTGCGGCTGTCCTGCACCTCCAGAAACCGCACGTGGGGAATGCTCAGGGTGGCGCGCATCAGGCCTTCGAGCACTTCATTGTTGCCTGAGATGACTCCGTATTCGGACGCGGGCGCAAGCTGGTTGGCAATCAATTGGCCGGTGTGGTTGAGCTCCTGACGCAAATCCTGGATGCGCACGAACGTGAAGAAGCTGATCAAAAGCAGCGTCAGCAGCAGCGCCGGGCCTAGGCTGATGATCTGTGTGCGCGTATGAATGTCCCAGTTCAGGCCCTTGGTCATGGGGTGCGCTCTCCAGCAGCCAGGGCTTGGGCAGCGGCATCGGGATCAATGGGCTCCAGGCCCAGCGCCCGTGCCACCTGCTGATTGCCGCTGACCCCGAAATGAGCTGGGTAGAGGCTGCGGGGCCAGCGCGCAGGCGATTGCCCGAGCAAGCTGTCGAGCACGCTCAGCCAATCTTGCTGGTCGCTGTAGGTGCTGGCCAGTGCGCCGGCTCGAACGAACCCGGCATTGGGTCCGATCAAGGCCATTTGACGGCCGTAACTGCTGAGCAACAGGTTTTTTGCTGTCTTGGAATTGTACAGGTCCGGATCATCGAGCCCGAGCAGCACGTCACTGCTGCCCAGAAGGTATTGCAAGGGGCGGCTGTCACGCGGGTCGGGCCAAGCCTGTGCCACGATCTCCAGGCCAAGCGGTTGCGCGGCACGGCGCAGCTCATCCAGCAGAAACCCACTGTGCTCACCGTACAGCACCCCGATGCGCCTGGCTTGCGGCAACAGGTAGCGGGTCAAGCGCAGTTGCCGATCCAGCGGCGGGTCGCTCCACAGCAAGGTGAGAAACCCGGGGCGTGACTTTCCCAGGCGCTGTTCCACCTGCACCCGGCTGACCCTCATGGCCAGTGCCGGTGGCCCGGCGGTTTGCGACAGGCGCCATTGCAGTGCCTCATCGTCCAGCAACACCAAGCGCAGGTCCAGGTCAAGCCGGCCCGGCGCAGGCAGCTCGCTGGCAGCCTGGAAATGCACGTGGTCATTGGGGCGTCGACTTTCCAGGGCAGCGATGAAGCTGCGGATGCCCGGCTGGTCCTGGGCGCCGACCAGCAGGATTTCGCTAGCGGACAACTGTCCCAATGGCCACAGCCATAGCACCAACAGGCGCAGCAACCGAACCATCAGAACTCCAGCTCCGCGCTCAGGCTCAGCCGATGCCGGCTGTCGTAGCGGTTCTGCACGGCCGTGGTGGGCTCATCATCCAGGCGTTGCTGCCACAGGGCTGCCAGTTCCAGGGTGCTCTCGTACACGCGCCAGCGCTTGGCCACGCGCAGGTCCAGGCGTTCGTAGCGGTACTGATTAAGGGCATCGTCTCCATAATAGAAAGCACCACTGGACCAGCCGTGGCCCCAGTCCCTCATCCAGCCGACTGAGCCGCTGTTGCTGGCGCTGAGGTTGCGGTCGGCAGGATTGCTGGCCCAGGCGTCGACATGGGCGAAGGTCAACCGCAGCCGGTCGCGCAGGGTAGGGCGCCAATCGAATTGGGCCTCGCTGCCGCTGAAGCGCGCGCGGTTCGCATTGCTGGCGATGTACTGGTTGTTCTTGAGCGGCTCGCTGATCATGCCGGTGATCTCATCAAAGAACACCTTCAGGTCCATGCTCAGGTCCAGATCGCTGAAGTAGCCGTTGTAGCCCAGCTCACGCGAGCGCATGTGCTCCTGCTCCAGGTCACCAGGGCCGCGGGTCTTGACGAAGTATTCGCCATGCTGCTGGCCAAAGGCGTAGGGCATCAGGTTCTTGACGGTGTAGCTCCAGTTGACGTTGTTTTCGAACATGTCAGGCGAACGTACCGCCTCGGAATAGACGGCGCGCAGGCCATGGCGCGGAGTGATCAGGTAATTGACCGCCAACCGTGGGGTAAGCGAGCTGCCAGAGAGCCGCGAATCCTCGAACATGGCGCCGCCCTGCACGATCCAGTGCTCGTCGGCTCGCCACTCCAGTTGCCCGAAAAGCCGCCAGGTCTGATCGTCCACGCTGCCATTGAAGTAGGTCTGCGAGTCGGCACGATCATAGCGATAGTTCATGCCGCTGAGCAGGCGCAGGCTGTCGGTCAGGCTGTAGGTGTCCTGGATTTCCAGGTCATAGCGGGTTTCACGCGTGCTCTGGTCGACATCGCCGCACACCACGTCACTGCCGCCCTGGTTGTTCCACTGCTCCTTGATCGCATCGACCAGGGCCTGCTCCTGAGGGTTGCTGCTAGGGGGCGGGTTGTTCGCGCCGCGGGCTACCCGTTCGGCGTAATTGGGGTTCATTTGCCAGAGGCGGGTGAGTTCAGGGCTGAAGGACAACGCCGCGTCGCAGGCCCGCCACACTTGCTGGCGGTCGAAGTGCTGCGCCGAACCCTGGACGTACAGGCTGTGTTCAGCGGCAAAGTCGATGTTCCAGCGCACCGAGCCTGCATAGTCCATGGACTTGACGTCGGCATCCTTGCCGCGCTGGGTCACGAACGGGAACACTGGCTGGTAGGTATAGGGCCGCTGGTTGGTGCCTTCCTTGGCGGCCAGTTGCCAGTCCAGTGTCTGGTCCTGCGCCAGGGCATGGCTGGCGCTCAGGTTCAAACGTGTGGCGCGGCGGCTGTCACGGTAGTGCTGGCCGAACTGGTCATGGTCGAACCCATCATCTTGCAGGCCCGAGATGGACAGACGCATATCGCCGTTGTCCCAGCCAAAGCCCTGGCTGGCATAGAAGTCGTCGGTGCCGTTTTGCCCGCGCGTGACTTTCAGGCGCGTGCCGTGGCTGTCGGCAGGATTGCGGGTGAGGATGTTCACCACACCCATCAAGGCATTGGCGCCATAGCTGACCGTGTTCGGCCCTCTGAACACCTCGATTCGGTCGATGTCTTCCAGCGCCAGCGGGATATCGCTCCAGTCTACCGTCGCCAGCCCGGCCCGATACACCGAGCGGCCGTCGATCAGCACCTGCATGCGGCGCGCTTCGTTGACGTTGCTGCCGTGGTAATTGACGGTCGGTTGATTGCCAGCCAAATAGCCCACCATCATCCCTGGCACGAGCCTGAGCAGCTCGGGGATGTCACGCGCGCCGCTGGCCCGGATCAAGGCGCCGTCGAGCACGGTCATGCTCCCTGGCACCGCAGCCGGGGATTGTTTGAGGCGGGTTGCAGTCAAAACCTGTGGCAGGTCGCTGTTGTCGATGAACAAGTCATCTGCCAGCGCAGGTGCACCGAGCAGGGCGGTCAACAGCAACAGCCGCGGGTAGGGAGGCGAGCCAGGGAGCACGGAGCGGCCTTGTATCGTGGGTAAGCCGGCATGGTAAATGAACTTTGCCGTTTTGCCAGTGATCTGCGGCGGTATTGATGCTGGCCGATCAGTGGGCATGCACCTGGCCTGGGCGAGCAATGCCCGACCGGCCTTGGCGCAGGGCAGGTGACCCGTATAATGCGCCGGTCGCCATTTATTTTAGGTGTTAACGGATTGGATATGACTGATCAGCAACCTGTTGCAGTTCTGGGCGGCGGCAGCTTCGGCACGGCCGTGGCAAACCTGCTGGCACAGAACGGTGTGCCCGTGCGCCAATGGATGCGCGACCCGGCACAGGCCCAGGCGATGCGTGAGCATCGCGAGAACCCGCGCTACCTCAAGGGCATTGGGCTGCACGAGGGGGTAGAGCCGGTCAATGACCTGCTGGCCACGCTCCAGGCGTGCGACCTGATTTTCGTGGCCTTGCCCTCCAGTGCCTTGCGTAGCGTATTGGCGCCACATGCCGACCTGCTGCGTGGCAAAGGACTGGTCAGCCTCACCAAAGGGATCGAGGCCCAGACGTTCAAGCTGATGAGCCAGATCGTCGAGGAGATCGCCCCGCAGGCGCGCATAGGTGTGCTCTCCGGGCCCAACCTTGCCCGGGAAATTGCCGAGCACGCCCTGACTGCCACTGTGGTGGCCAGCGAAGACGAGCGCCTGTGCCAACAGGTGCAGGCTGTGCTGCATGGCAGGACCTTCCGCGTGTATGCCAGCAGTGACCGTTTTGGCGTGGAACTCGGTGGCGCCCTGAAGAACGTCTACGCCATCATCGCTGGCATGGCCGTGGCGCTGGGCATGGGCGAGAACACCAAGAGCATGCTGATCACCCGCGCACTGGCCGAGATGACCCGCTTTGCAGTCAGTCAGGGCGCCAACCCCATGACCTTCCTGGGCCTGGCCGGCGTGGGCGACCTGATCGTCACCTGCTCCTCACCCAAGAGTCGTAACTACCAGGTGGGCTACGCGCTCGGCCAAGGGCTGAGCCTGGATGAGGCGGTGAGTCGGCTGGGGGAAGTGGCAGAGGGCGTCAACACCCTCAAGGTACTCAAGGCCAAGGCCCAGCAGGCGCAGGTGTACATGCCCCTGGTCGCCGGCCTGCATGCCATCCTGTTCGAAGGCCGCACGTTGAATCAGGTGATCGAGCACCTGATGAGCGCCGAGCCGAAGACCGATGTCGATTTCATTTCCACCAGCGGCTTCAACTGAACCCTGATAACCCTGGCAAACGGCAAGGAGCGACACATGAACGATACCCCTGAACATGCCCAGCGCGAGTCCCTGATCCTGCGCGTGGTCTGGATGCTGGTTTTCCTGGTGGTCTGGCAATTGGCCGAGTTGCTGCTGGCCGGTCTGGTAGTAGTCCAGTTGATCTATCGACTGATCTACGGTGCGCCCAGCGCCAGCGTGATGGACGTTGGCGATAGCCTGAGCCAGTACCTGGCTCAGATCGGACGTTTCGGCACCTTCCATACCGATCAGAAGCCCTGGCCGTTTGCCGATTGGCCAGCACCACGCCCGGCGGACGGCGAGGCGCCCCATGTGGCGCGCGCGCCTGCGCCTGCTGAACCTGACCGAGAGCCCAAGCTGTGAACCTGTGGGTGTTGCGCCACGGTGAAGCCGAGCCGCGAGCCACCCGCGATGCCGAGCGGCGCTTGACCGCGCGCGGTCACGAGCAGGTTCTGCACAGCGCTGCACACCTGGCAGGCAAGCCACTGCAGGCGATCATTGCCAGCCCTTATGTTCGGGCGCAGCAGAGCGCTGCGTTGGTCCATGAGGCATTGGGGTTTAGCGAGCCGGTACGCACGGTGCCGTGGCTGATGCCCGAGAGCGATGTGCAACACACGATCGGCCAGATTGAACGCCTTGGTCTGGATCACGTGCTGCTGGTCAGCCACCAGCCGTTGGTCGGCCACCTAGTCGGGTTGCTCGAGCACGGTCACCTGCAGCGGCCGGCCGCCATGGGCACGGCAAGCCTAGCGGAGCTAGAAGGGGATTGGCCCTTGGCGGGATTGATGTCGCTGCGCGCCTTGCACATGTCCTGCTGATTGCCTGCGCTGGCTACGTCATACAGGTTTGCAATGGAGGCAACTGGCATTTTTGTTAGTTGTTTCAATCGATTGCGACTTGCTAGCTTAGTCACAAAGAACAGGCATAAGGTTGGGTCGATGACGGGCGAAATGTTGAAATTGTTGTGCTCGCTGAACCTGCAAACCACCACGGAGAAGGTCGAGCAAGGCATCGCCCTGGACCACGCCCAGCACAGCTTGCTGCGGGAGGTCTCCGACGCCAAGTTCTATCACCTGATGCGCAAGATCGAGGCGAACACGGCGCTTGAGGAAGGTCGACGTCAGCAAGCCGAGCAGGAACTGCTTGCCTTGCAGCTAGCCTGCACCCGCGTGGCCCACCTGATACAAACCAGCTGCCTGGCGCTGCGCAGATTGGATCTTGACGCTGAAGACCAGCGTCTGGCGCGCGAGGCGCTGGAAAGCCAGCAAGCCTTCATCAAGGCGTGTCTGCGCCGCTCGCTGGGTAGCTTTGATCGATCGGCCTGACCTGATCGCCCTTGCCGATGACCTTTCCGAACGTTGCCTGGGGCTTGGTGGACAACCACAATGGGCCACTCTCTGCGCCCGGAAGCCCACCATGCCGCAACCGATATTCTTTGCCCATGCCAATGGGTTTCCGTCGGCAACCTACGGCAAGTTGTTCGCCGCCCTGGCGCCGGACTACTCTGTGCAGAGCTTGCCCCAGCACGGCCACGATCCGCGCTTTCCGGTAGACGCCAACTGGCAGAGCCTGGTGGACGAGCTGTTGTACCACCTTGAGCAGCAGCCAGGCCCCGTATGGGGTGTGGGACATTCGTTAGGGGGTGTTCTGCATTTGCATGCCGCCCTGCGGCGACCTGAGCTCTACCGGGGCGTGGTCATGCTCGACTCGCCCGTGCTGACCCGCGCAGACCAGTGGCTGCTGCGCGCTGCCAAGCACCTGGGCTTGATCGACCGCATTACCCCGGCCGGCCGGACGCTAGGTCGGCGCGCCGAATTCGAAGATCGGCTCAGTGCCCGTTCCTATTTCGCCAGCCGATCACTGTTCCGCCACTTCGACCCCGACTGCCTGGATGCCTACGTCGAGCATGGCCTGCACGAGCATCAGCACGCGCTGTGCCTGCGCTTCGATCCTGCTATCGAAATCAGCATCTATCGCAACGTACCCCACCTGAGCCCTGCGCCTGTTCAGCAGTTGCACCTGCCGCTGGCCATGGTCCGTGGTCAGGCCAGTACCGTGGTGCGTCGTCATCATGCCTTGGCGGTGCGGGGCATGCCGAAGGGGGAATATCACAGCGTTCCGGGTGGCCACATGTTCCCGCTTGAGCACCCGGAAGATACCGCCAGCCTGATCAAGGGCCTGTTCGATCGGTGGGGTCAGGCATGAATATCCAGGTCGAAGACATACGCTTGAACCTTGGCCATATCGAGCTGGCCGGCCACGTGTTCGGCCCCGAGGACGGCCTGCCGGTGATCGCATTGCACGGCTGGCTGGACAACGCCAACAGCTTCGCGCGCCTGGCGCCCCGCCTTCGGGGCCTGCGCATCGTGGCCTTGGACATGGCCGGTCATGGCCATTCGCAACATCGTCCGCCGGGTGCCGGCTACGCGCTGGCCGACTACGCCTACGACATCGTGCGCGCAGCCGAGCAACTTGGCTGGGAGCGCTTCGCCCTGCTGGGGCATTCACTGGGCGCTATCATCAGCGTGCAACTGGCCGCCGCATTGCCCGAGCGTGTCAGCCACCTGGCGCTCATCGATGGCCTCATCCCGCCTACCGGTGAGGAGCAGGATGCTGCCGAGCGGCTCGGGATGGCGCTGCGCGCCCAGATGCGCCTCGATACCAAGCGCAAGTCGGTGTACAGCACCCAGGACCAAGGCGTGGAGGCACGCATGAAGGGCATGGTCGCGGTGAGCCGCGAAGCGGCCGAGCTGCTGGCCCAGCGTGGGCTGATGCCCGTGGCCGGTGGCTACAGCTGGCGCAGCGACAGTCGCCTGACCTTGCCCTCGCCGATGCGCCTGACGCAAGCCCAGGCGATGGCCTACGTGCGGCACGTCAAGTGCCCCGGCTGCCTGGTGGTGGCAGCGCAGGGTATGCTGGCGCGTCGCGAGGGGTTGCTTGAGCAGCTACCCTTTGAACAGGTGACCTTGCCCGGTGGCCATCACCTGCACCTGAACGATGAGCAGGGCGCAACGCTTGTAGCAGACTGTTTCAATCGCTTCTTTGGCTTTGCTTGACTTGCACCGGACAAGTGTCGAGGCTTGGCGGGTTGATCAGGGAGACAACCATGCAATTGCCAGACATGTACATGCTTCACCTTGACGCCGAGCGCCGCGTGGGCCGCCTATGAATGCGCCTGCCGCCTTGCGTTGCCTGTTGGCCTTCAGCGCGCTGCTTGCCAGCACCACGCTCTGGGCCGGCAGCCTGCCAGTGCCAGTGGACGCCAAGGTTGTCGATCAGCGCCCGGCTGTGGAGCAGGAGCGCGTCTATCCATTGGGGCCACTGCGCAAGATTAGCGGCCGCCTGCGGGTGGAGGATAAAGTAGAGAGCCGTGGCCAGGTCAGTTCCACCACCTATGAGCTGCCGGTTGAGCGCTCCGCGCGGGAGGCTTTCACGCGCGCGCGCGAGGCCTTGCAGCAAGACGGCGGGTATCCGTTGTTCTGGTGCCAGGGCCGCGACTGTGGCGAGGCTAGCCTGTGGGCCAACGATGTCTTTGCCAATGCTCGGCTCAATGGTGGCGATGAGCGCCAGGCGTTCATCCTGCTGCGCCGCTCTGCCGAGCAGGCCGATACGTTGGTCGCACTCTACAGCGTGACCCGTGGTAATCGCCGGGCCTACCTGCATGTGGAGGAGTTCGTCGCCGCCAGCCCGTTGGGTGAACTGCTGCCTACTGCTGCAACCGTGCTGCGTGAAATGCGTGACACCGGCAAGCTCGATTATCCTGATCTGAGCGAGCCGCAGCCGGCCTGGGCAACCCTGCTTGCACGCAGCCTCAATCTGGACAGCACCTTGCGCGCCACCCTGAGCGGTGCCCAGGCCGAGGCCTGGCGTGAAGCACTGATAAAGGCCGGTGTACGCAGCGCTCGCCTGGAGCTCGGCGATTCGCCGACCGATGGCCTGCACCTCGAACTGATCCGTTGACGGGCAAGACCATGGTTGACAATGATCGCCTGCTGATCCAGATCCTTTTGCTGGCATTGCTAGGCGCCGGCCTATGGGTCATGGCCCCCTTCATTTCGGCGCTGCTGTGGGGCGCCATCCTCGCATTCGCCAGCTGGCCCTTGATGCGGTTCCTGACCCGCGTGCTGGGTGGGCGCGAAACCCTTGCCGCCGGATTGTTGACCAGCGCCTGGATCCTCATCGTGGCGCTGCCCTTGGTCTGGCTGGGCTTCAACCTGGCCGACCACATTCGTGATGCGACCTTGTTCGTGCGTGATGTGCAGGTCGATGGCCTGCCGGATGCGCCTGTGTGGCTGGTCGACATCCCGTTGGTAGGCGAACGCATGGCCAGCTGGTGGTCGTCGCTGGACCAGCAGGGCGCCGCGCTGCTGGCATCGGTCAAACCCTACTTGGGGCAGGTGGGCAACTGGCTCCTGGCCCGCAGCGCGCAGATCGGAAGTGGCGTGCTGGAACTCACCCTGAGCCTGGTCTTCGTGTTCTTCTTCTACCGCGACGGGCCGCGGCTCTCGGCGTTCGTGCTTCGGCTGCTGCACCGGCTGACCGGCGAGCGCGCCGAGTATTACCTGAACCTGGTGGCCGGCACGGTACAACGGGTGGTCAATGGCGTGATCGGTACGGCGGCGGCGCAAGCCCTGCTCGCGTTGATCGGCTTTCTCATCGCAGGCGTGCCGGGTGCCATCGTGCTTGGTTTGATCACCTTCATGCTCAGCCTGATCCCCATGGGCCCGCCGCTGGCCTGGCTGCCGGTGACCGGCTGGCTGATCTGGAAGGGTGACTACGGCATGGCGATCTTCATGGGTATCTGGGGCACCTTCGTGATCAGTGGCGTGGACAACGTGCTCAAGCCCTACCTGATCAGCCGTGGCGGCGACTTACCGCTCGTGATCGTGTTGCTCGGCGTGTTCGGCGGCCTGATTGCCTTCGGCTTCATCGGCCTGTTCATCGGCCCGACGTTACTGGCCATCGGCTACAGCCTGCTGCTGGACTGGAGTCGCAACGTGCAGCCTACCCCGACTGCCTAGGCCTGCCGCCTGGTCGAGCATGTTTCTTTACGTGTTCTTTATGCCAGGCCTGCCCCCACGATCTCGAGCCTTTACGCTGGCCTGACCGAAAATCCCCCTAAAGCGGCCGCAGCCGCATTAAAGGGGATTGATTCATGAACTTGCTCGAAGGGTTGTCACTGCTGATCGCGGTGGCCATGGCGGTGTACCTGCTGACGGCGCTACTACGCGCCGATCGCAGCTAAGGGGGCGCCAATGCACGCCTACGATATCGCCTTGCTGATGGCCTTCTTCGCCATTGTCCTGCTACCGGCCCCTTGGCTGGGAAGGTACTACTTCAATGTCATGGAAGGCCGGCGCACCTGGCTTACGCCATTACTGGGACCGATTGAAAATGTCTGTTACCGGGTGGCTGGGGTCTGCCCATCGCAGCAGCAGGGCTGGCGCCACTATGCCCTGGCGCTTCTGATCTTCAATTTAGTTGGGTTCCTACTGCTGTTCGGCGCGCTGGTGGCCCAAGGCCTTCTGCCATTGAATCCGCAGCGCTTACCCGGCCTTGAGTGGTCGCTGGCCTTCAACACCGCGGTCAGCTTCGTGACCAACACCAACTGGCAGGCCTACAGTGGCGAGGCCTCCATCAGCTACCTGAACCAGATGCTCGGCCTGACCGTGCAGAACTTCATCAGTGCGGCCACGGGCCTGGCCGTGCTGGTAGCCTTGTGCCGTGGTATCGCCCGTCGCAGCAGTGCGGCCTTGGGCAATTTCTGGGTGGACATGACCCGGGCCACGCTTTATGGGCTGTTACCCCTGTCCCTGCTACTGGCGCTGCTGTTGGTATGGCAGGGCGTGCCCCAGACCTTTAGCGACTATGCCCATGCCCTGACATTGCAAGGGGCCGAGCAGCTGATCCCGCTCGGCCCGGCAGCCAGCCAGATTGCGATCAAGCAACTGGGTACCAACGGCGGTGGCTTCTTCGGCGTCAACTCGGCGCATCCGTTTGAAAACCCGACAGCGTGGAGCAACCTGTTCGAGGTGTCGGCGATCATCCTGATTCCCGTGGCGCTGGTGTTCATGTTCGGCCATTACGTGAAAGACCTGCGCCAGAGCCGCGCCATTGTGGCCTGCATGCTTGCATTGTTTCTGGTCGGCGGCGCATCGGCTTTGTGGTCCGAACACCAGCCCAACCCGGCGCTGCACGTCAGCGAGGTGGAGCAGGCAGCCCCTCTGGAAGGCAAGGAAAGTCGCTTCGGTATCACGGGTTCGGTGTTGTGGACAGTCACTACCACTGCAGCCTCCAACGGTTCGGTCAATGCCATGCACGACAGCCTCAACCCACTGACAGGCATGGTGGCCATGGTCAACATGATGGTCGGCGAAGTCATCTTCGGCGGCGTCGGGGCAGGCCTGTACGGCATGTTGCTGTTCGTGCTGATCGCAGTGTTCCTGTGCGGGCTGATGATCGGCCGCACGCCGGAGTACCTGGGCAAGAAGCTTCAAGCCCGCGAGGTACAGCTGCTGATGGCGACGTTGCTGGTGATGCCGGTCGGCGTGCTGGTACTGGCCGCCGTCGCTGCCAGCCTGCCAGGGCCGGCCACAGCGGTGAGCAACCCTGGCGCCCATGGCTTCAGTCAGTTGCTTTATGCCTATACCTCCGGGGCCGCCAATAACGGGTCGGCCTTCGCAGGCTTTGGCGCCAACACGGTGTTTCACAACCTCATGATCGGTCTGGCGATGCTGATCGGCCGTTTCGGTTACATCCTGCCTGTCCTGGCGCTGGCTGGGAGCCTGGCAGCCAAGCCACAGGCACCTCAAGGCCCCAACAGCTTTCCCACCCAAGGGCCACTGTTCACCCTCCTGCTGCTGCTGACCATCCTGCTGGTAGGCGGGCTGACCTTCCTGCCGACCTTGGCCTTGGGGCCGGTTGCCGACCATTTGAGCCAGGCCTATTGAGAGATGACCATGAACATGCCCATTCCAGAGATCAAGGCCCAACCAGACGCAGTAGCCCAGACGCGGCTGGCCGCGCTGTGGCGGCCAGCGTTGCTGCAGGCGTTGCTCAAGCTCGATCCACGTCAACTCAAACGCTCACCGGTCATGCTGGTGGTGGCCATTACGGCCTTACTGACCACCGTGCTGTGCCTGGCCCCGGCCAATGGCGTCACCCCAGGCGTTGCGGTGCAGATCGCAGCCTGGCTGTGGTTCACCGTGCTGTTCGCCAACTTCGCCGAGGCCCTGGCCGAAGGCCGGGGTAAAGCCCGAGCCGACAGCCTCAAAGCCGGCAGCCAGGGGCTCTCGGCCAGGCGTCGCAATCCGGATGGCAGCTTCGACAACGTGCCGGCTGTATCCCTGCGCAAGGGTGATGTAGTCCGGGTGGAGGCTGGCGAGATGATCCCCGCCGACGCCGAGGTGATAGAAGGTATCGCTGCCGTCAACGAGGCAGCCATCACCGGGGAATCTGCGCCCGTCATTCGGGAGTCAGGCGGCGATCGTTCGGCGGTGACCGGCAATACCCGTCTGGTGTCGGACTGGCTGCTGATCCGCATCGCCAGCAACCCCGGTGACTCCACCCTGGACCGTATGATCGCCCTGGTCGAGGGCGCGCGCCGGCAGAAAACGCCCAACGAGATCGCCCTGGACATGCTGTTGATCGGCCTGACCCTGGTGTTTCTGATTGTGGTGGTGACCCTGCAACCCTTTGCTCACTTCGCTGGGGGCAGCTTGCCGCTGATTTTTCTGGCCGCGTTGTTCGTCACACTCATTCCCACCACCATCGGCGGCTTGCTCTCTGCCATCGGCATCGCCGGCATGGACCGCCTTGTGCGCCTCAACGTCATCGCACGTTCAGGGCGCGCCGTGGAAGCCGCAGGCGACGTGCACACCTTGATGCTGGACAAGACCGGTACCATCACCTTCGGTAACCGCCGCTGCAGCGCACTGTACGCCGCGCCCGGTGTGACCGCCCGTGAGCTGGGGGAGGGGGCCTTGCTGGCTTCGCTGGCCGATGACACGGCAGAGGGCAAGTCGATCGTCGAGTACCTGCACCAGCTTCATGATTTCGTCGAACCGGCGGCCGGGCACTACCAACCGGTAGCCTTCACGGCCCAGACACGCCTGTCTGGTATCGACCTGGGGCCACGTCGTTATCGAAAAGGCGCCGTCGATGCGCTCCTTGCCTTCGTCGAGATGCAGCGCGCGGACATGCCGACAGCCCTTGCCCGAGAGGTAGAGCGCATTGCCCAGTCAGGCGGTACGCCGTTGCTGGTGTGCCTCGACAAGCGTCTGCTGGGCGTGATTCACCTCAAGGATGTGGTCAAGCCTGGCATTCGCGAACGCTTTGCCGAACTGCGCAAGCTGGGTATCAGGACCGTCATGGTCACTGGCGACAACCCGCTCACGGCAGCCGCCATCGCGGCCGAAGCGGGCGTGGATGATGTGTTGGCAGAGGCAACACCGGAGAAAAAACTGGCGCGCATTCGCCAGGAGCAGCAAGACGGCCGTCTGGTGGCCATGTGCGGCGATGGTGCCAACGACGCGCCAGCTCTGGCCCAGGCGGATGTGGGTATGGCCATGAACGATGGCACCCAGGCTGCACGGGAGGCGGCCAACATGGTCGATCTGGACAGCGACCCGACCAAACTGTTGGACGTGGTGCAGGTTGGCAAGGCGCTGCTCATCACCCGTGGGGCGTTGACGACCTTTTCCATCGCCAACGACGTGGCCAAGTACTTCGCCATCCTGCCAGCGTTGTTCGCGGTGATTTATCCGCAGCTGGGGGTGCTCAACGTCATGCAGCTGGCAAGCCCGCAGAGCGCGATCCTGTCGGCCATCGTGTTCAACGCACTGATTATCGTCGTGCTCATTCCGTTGGCCTTGCGTGGGGTGCAGGTACAGGCTGCCAGTGCTGCGCAGCTGCTCAGGCGCAACCTGCTGATCTACGGGCTGGGCGGCATCATCGTACCGTTCGCCGGCATCAAGGTCATCGACCTGCTGCTCAACGCCTTGCACCTGGTCTGAGGAGGCCATCATGACTGCATACCTACGCCCGGCTCTGAGCCTGGTTCTGTCGATGACCTTCCTGACAGGTGCGCTGTACCCCCTGGCAGTCACCGGTATTGCCCAGGTGGCGTTCCCCTACCAAGCCAATGGTAGCCTGGTGCAAGACGAGCAGGGTCGCGTGCGCGGCTCTGCCTTGATCGCCCAGCGCTTCGAGGGTGACGGTTGGTTTCATTCCCGTCCCTCGGCAGGTGATTTCGCGACCGTGGCCAGCAGCGCCAGCAACCTTGCCCCTGGCAACCCAGCCTTGATGCAGCGTGTTCAGGCACAGGCAGCCGCGCTGCACCAGCCAGAGCAGGGGCCGGTCCCACTGGCGCTGGTCACAACCTCGGGCAGTGGGCTGGACCCACACCTGCCGCCGCTGGCCGTGGCCTATCAGTTGCCACGGGTAGCCGCCGCCCGACATCTACCCATCGAACGCTTGCAGGGTCTGCTCGAAGCCGCCACGCTGCGCCCATTGGTGGGCCCTGCGGTGGTCAACGTCCTGGCCCTGAACCAGGCACTGGAAAGGATGAGCCGTTCGGGCCAGGGCCTGTGACCCTTGCTGTGAAGGAAACCCCATGAGTGATTCCGACCGCGCCGATGCGCTGCTGGCAGATTTCCCAAAGCCGGGGCGAGGGCGGCTGAAGGTGTTTCTTGGCGCCGCGCCCGGTGTCGGCAAGACCTTCGCCATGCTCACCCATGCCCATGCCCAGCAGCGCATGGGCCGCCAAGTGCTGGTAGGCGTGGTCGAAACCCACGGGCGTGCCGAAACCGAAGCCCTGTTGGCGGGCCTGCCCCAGCAACCGCTGTTGCGCACCCGTTACCGGGGCGTGACCCTGCACGAAATGGACCTGGATGGGGTGCTCAGTACCCCGGGCAGCCTTGTGCTGGTGGACGAACTGGCTCACAGCAACGCGCCGGGCAGCCGCCACGCCAAGCGCTGGCAGGATGTGCAGGAACTGCTAGCCGCTGGTATCGACGTCTACACCACAGTCAATGTCCAGCACCTGGAGAGCCTCAACGACAAAGTGCGCGACATCACCGGTGTTTTGGTGCGTGAAACGGTGCCGGACTGGGTGGTACACGAAGCGTTCGACCTGTTGCTGGTGGACCTGCCGCCACGCGACCTGCTCGAACGGCTGCGCGAAGGTAAGGTGTACGTGCCTGAGCAAGCGAGGGCGGCCATCGACGCATTCTTTTCCCAGCGCAACCTCAGCGCGCTGCGGGAACTGGCCATGCAGGCCGCTGCCGCCCAGGTCGATACCGACGCCGCCCAGGGCTATCGCCAGGGCGGCACTGCAGCGCCAGCGCTGCGCGGGCGCTTGCTGGTCGGGGTAGATGGCGACGACCAGGCTGAGCGCCTGGTGCGTCATGCCAGTCGCGTGGCGCAGCGTCGGCACTTGCCCTGGAGCCTGGTCCACGTGGACAACGGGCGCCTGCACGACGAGAACGGGCGCCAGCGAATACAAGCCGCCCAGCAACTGGCCGAGCGCCTGGGTGGGGAGGTGGTCGTGCTGCGCGCTGCGGAGGTGGCTCGTACGCTGATCGAGCATGCCCGAGAGCGGCGTGCCAGCCTGGTACTGGTAGGGCAGTCCCGTGACCGGTGGCGCCGCCGACTGTTCGGCGCAGGTGTCGCTGCACGGCTGCTGCGGGGCAGTCATGGTCTGGAGGTCAATGTGCTCGATCGCGACGTCCAGCGCTCGGCACCCAAGCCCGCAGCCCGGTATGTGTGGGCATGGCGACATTACCTGTTGGCGCTGGCCGCGACCGTCCTGGCGGCGGGCCTGGCCTGGGCGGTGACCAGCGTGCTGGCGTTGCCCAACATTTCCCTGGTGTTTCTGGCAGCGGTGCTGCTGGTGGCAGTGCGCACCAGCCTTGGGCCCGCCCTGGCTTGTGCGATGCTGTCCTTCCTGGCGTACGATTATCTGTTCATTGCGCCCAACTTTTCCCTGAGTATCCAGCGCGAAGAGGACGTGCTGACCCTGGTGTTTTTCCTGCTGATGGCCGCGCTCACGGGTAACCTTGCCGCGCGCCAGCGCAGTCAGTTGCAGGCCCTGCGTGAAACCCAGGCGCAAACCATCCAGTTGCTGGACCTGTCTCGCCGCCTGACCGGAGCCACGGACCGTCAGGCGGTGCTGGAGGCTGCGCACCAGCACCTCGATGGCCGGCTTGGCTTGCAGGTCTGCATCCTGCAGCGCGACGAGCATGGCCAACTGCACGTAGCCAGCGGCGACCCCACTTCTTTTACCGACAACGAGCGCGCAGCGGCGCAGTGGGCCTGGCAGCACGACCAGGCGGCCGGATTTGGTAGCGATACACTGCCCGAAGGGCGTTGGTGGTGGTGGCCCTTGACCGTGGACAGCCAGCCTTTGGCCTTGATGGGCGTGGCTCAGTGCGCAGGCCAGGCGCTCAGTGGCCCCGAGCGGCGATTGCTGCGTGGCTTGGCGCAGCCAGTGGCCCAGGCCCTGGCCCGGGCACAGCTGTCCGAGCAGTTAGAGGCGGCGCGTCTGCACGGCGAGACCGAACAGCTGCGCAGTGCATTGCTGGCCTCCGTATCCCACGACTTGCGCACGCCGCTCACGTCCATGCGCGGCAGCATCGACAGCTTGCTGGCGTTGGGGGAGGTCATTGCCGAATCGGATCGGCGTGAACTGCTCGAAGGCACCCGCGACGAAGCGGAACGGTTGGACCGCTACATCCAGAACCTGCTGGACATGACCCGCTTGGGGCACGGCAGTCTCAAGCTGGCTCGGGACTGGGTAGCGCCTGCCGACATCGTGGGCAGCGCGCTGCATCGACTGCGGGCCGTGCTGGCACCCCTGAACCTAATTATCCAGGTGCCATCCAACTTGCCACTGCTTTTCGTGCACGCCGCGTTGATCGAGCAGGCCCTGGTCAACGTGCTTGAGAACGCCGCGCGGTTTTCGCCTGCTCAAGGGCGCCTGCGTGTCGAGGTGACGGTGCTTGACCAACAGTTGCATATCGCCGTCAGCGATGAAGGCCCTGGCATCGCCCTGGCGGACCGGGACAAGGTCTTCGACATGTTCTACACCGCTGCACGCGGTGATCGCGGTGGCCAGGGCACGGGCCTGGGCTTGGCAATCTGCCAGGGCATGGTCGGGGCGCATGGCGGTCAGGTCAGGGTTGGAGAGGGCACAGATGGTGTTGGCACCTGCATGACCTTATGCTTGCCGCTGCCTACCCAACCGGACACTGGAAGCGACGTGCCATGAGCCAGACCGCCACCTTGCTGGTCATCGATGACGAGCCTCAGATCCGCAAATTCCTGCGCATCAGCCTAGCTTCCCAGGGCTATAAAGTCCTTGAAGCGGAGAACGGCACCCAGGGGCTGGCGCAGGCTGCCTTGGGTAAGCCTGACCTGGTGGTCCTCGACCTTGGCCTGCCGGACATGGACGGGCAGCAGGTGCTGCGCGAACTGCGCCAGTGGAGCACGGTGCCGGTGATGGTCTTGTCGGTACGCGCCAGCGAAGTACAGAAGGTCGACGCCCTGGACGCCGGCGCCAATGACTATGTGACCAAGCCGTTTGGCATTCAGGAGTTTCTTGCACGCGTTCGTGCCCTGCTCAGGCAGGTGCCGCAGAGGGGCAGCGCGCCGGCCTGCGTCAGTATCGGGCCGCTGACCGTCGATCTTGCCTTGCGACGCGTGACCCTGGAAGACGCCGATGTGACTTTGACCCGCAAGGAATATGCCCTATTGGCGCAACTTGCGAGCCATCCCGGGCGCGTCATCACTCAGCAGCAACTGCTCAAGGACATCTGGGGGCCAACCCATGTGGGTGACACGCATTATTTGCGCATCGTGGTCGGGCACCTGCGGCAGAAGCTTGGCGATGACCCGATGGCGCCGCGCTTCATCGCCACCGAGGCAGGGGTAGGGTACCGATTGCTCGCCCCGGTGCAGTGAGCGGCCTGGCTCAGGCCCTGGGCGGGTCCTTTTCGAATAGCTTGCGGACGCTGTCCAGGTAGTGCCGTGCGCCGAGGCCCAAGGGTCGAGGCTTGATCCAGATGATGTCCACCCACAGGCGCAGGCGACTGGCCATGTTGTCAAAGCGCACCTCAGCCAGCGCGCCCGAGGCGATGAGCGGCTCGACCAGGGGCTGCGGCAGATAGGCCCAGCCAAGGCCTGAGTGCACCAGCTCCAGTGTGGCCAGGTAGCTATCGGTCAGCCAGATGCGCCGGGACAGCACCATGCGCGGGTCGGAGCCGGTGGGGTTGCCGGAGGCGACGATGATCTGCCGCTGTTCGGCGAAGGTCTCTTCGGGCAGGGGCAAGGCGCCCTGCATGCCGGCGGGGTGACGGGGGGAGGCGACTGCCACCAGTAGCTGACTGCCGGCTTCGAGAAACGACTCACGCTCATCGATACCTGGGCGTTCGAAGACCAGTGCCAGTTGCACGGTACCGTCATGCAGCAAGCGGATGGCCTCGCGCTGGCTGGCCGAGCGCACCTCCACTTCCAGGCCAGGAAAGGCCTGCGCCAAGGCGTGTAGTGGTTGGCTCCAGGGCCCTGTTTGCAGTTCGGGTGCCATGGCGATGGTCAGGCGTTTTTCCAACCCTTGATGCAGTTGCAGGGCCTGAGCATCGAGCAGGTTCAGCTGGCAGATCACCTGCCTGGCCTGCGACTCCAGCGCCAGCGCTGCGCTGGTGGGTAAGGCTTTGCGGGTGGTACGGTCGAACAGCGGCAGGTCCAGTTCTGCCTCCAGTTGCGCGATGGCCATGCTGATCGCGGATGGCACCCGGCCCAGCTTGCGCGCTGCAGCGGAAAAAGACCCGGCCTCCAGCACGGCCAGGAAGATCGTCAAGGAGTCACTGGTGAAGGCCATGCGGGTGCCTGCTGATGAGCCGATTGGGTGGGGCGAGGGTAATGCTGGGGCGGGGGGATTGCTACCGCCTACCGGGCCTTCAATGCCCATCTATTAGATTCGTCCTGGAACTGGAGCTACAGTTTAAGCCCAAGATGCCGTTGCCGTTGCCGTTGCCGTTGCCGTTGCCGTTGCCGTTGCCGTTGCCGTTGCCGTTGCCGTTGCCGTTGCCGTTGCCGTTGCTTTGGCTTTTGCTTCTAAGCGCGCGGTAGCTCAGGCGCCGCAGATCGCGACTTCAGGAGGCTGAGCGCAGGGCTTGCGGAGGGAGGTGACAGGCATGGATGCCTGTCAAGCGCTGGGCCCCAGGATGGGGCCTACAGCGCGGTCCTCCCGGGAGCAAGCCCGGAGTGAGGGAACCCCGGAGCGCAGCGTAGGGGCCGGATGATAGGAGCAGGCGGTTTTTGCTCACTTTTTGACAAGACAAAAAGTGAGCCGCCGTAAGGGCGGAAAGGTGACTGTGCGCCACCCGCGGCAATGAATACCAACTTGCTGTGCGCGCCCACGCTTTCAAGTTTCAAGTTTCAAGTTTGATTGCGTTGGCGTGGGT
>NZ_JBICKJ010000097.1:0-16161 GCF_043104125.1 Pseudomonas sp. xss_4 | reverse complement strand
CTGGTCGAGATGGAAGTTCGCGACCTGCTGTCCACCTACGACTTCCCAGGCGACGACACTCCGATCATCATCGGTTCCGCTCGTATGGCCCTGGAAGGCAAAGACGACAACGAAATGGGTACTACCGCTGTCAAGAAGCTGGTAGAAACTCTGGATGCCTACATCCCTGAGCCAGTTCGTGCCGTTGATCAGCCGTTCCTGATGCCGATCGAAGACGTGTTCTCGATCTCGGGTCGTGGTACCGTTGTGACCGGTCGTATCGAGCGTGGTATCGTTCGCGTTCAAGATCCACTGGAAATCGTTGGTCTGCGTGACACCACCACCACCACCTGCACCGGTGTTGAGATGTTCCGCAAGCTGCTGGACGAAGGCCGTGCTGGCGAGAACTGCGGCGTTCTGCTGCGTGGTACCAAGCGTGACGACGTTGAGCGTGGCCAGGTTCTGGTCAAGCCAGGTTCGGTCAAGCCGCACACCAAGTTCACCGCAGAAGTCTATGTTCTGTCGAAAGAAGAAGGCGGTCGTCACACTCCGTTCTTCAAAGGCTACCGTCCTCAGTTCTACTTCCGTACCACTGACGTGACCGGTAACTGCGAACTGCCGGAAGGCGTTGAAATGGTAATGCCAGGTGACAACATTCAGATGACTGTTACCCTGATCAAGACCATCGCAATGGAAGACGGTCTGCGCTTCGCTATCCGTGAAGGCGGTCGTACCGTCGGCGCCGGCGTCGTAGCCAAAATTATTGAATAAGTAGTTGATTTACTTGATTGGGCCGGTATAATAGCCGGCCTGATACAGCGTTACAGGTCAGTAGCTCAATTGGCAGAGCGACGGTCTCCAAAACCGTAGGTTGGGGGTTCGATTCCCTCCTGACCTGCCATTTCACCTCGGTGTGATGGCTTTCTTCTTACAGGATCCTCCTCGATGACCCCCAAAACTGAAGCCCAAGAATCGCGTTTTGATCTGTTCAAGTGGCTGGCTGTAGTGGCTTTGGTGGTTGTTGGTGTAGTGGGTAATCAGTATTACTCTGCTGCTCCAATTCTGTACCGCGTACTCGCACTTCTTGCTCTGGCTGCTGTTGCTGGCTTTGTTGCCTTGCAGACCGCGAAGGGTAAGTCGTTCTTTACGCTGGCCAAGGAAGCGCGTACCGAGATTCGTAAAGTCGTATGGCCGACCCGCCAAGAAACCACCCAGACCACGCTGATTGTTGTGGCTGTCGTGCTGGTTATGGCTCTGCTGCTGTGGGGGCTCGATTCCCTGCTCGGCTGGGCGGTCTCCTTGATCGTAGGCTAAAGGTGCCCCGTGGCTAAGCGTTGGTATGTTGTGCATGCTTACTCGGGTTACGAGAAGCATGTGATGCGCTCCTTGATCGAGCGCGTCAAGCTGGCTGGCATGGAAGACGGTTTCGGCGAGATCCTGGTTCCGACCGAAGAAGTCGTTGAAATGCGTAACGGCCAGAAGCGCAAGAGTGAACGCAAGTTCTTCCCGGGCTACGTGTTGGTCCAGATGGAAATGAACGAAGGGACTTGGCACTTGGTCAAGGATACCCCGCGCGTGATGGGCTTTATCGGTGGTACAGCGGACAAGCCCGCACCCATCACTGATAAAGAAGCTGAGGCAATCCTGCGTCGCGTCGCCGACGGCAGTGACAAGCCGAAGCCCAAGACTCTGTTCGAGCCTGGTGAAGTGGTTCGAGTCATTGATGGTCCGTTCGCAGACTTCAATGGTAGTGTCGAAGAGGTTAACTACGAAAAGAGCCGCCTGCAGGTTGCAGTGCTTATTTTCGGTCGCTCTACGCCCGTGGAGCTCGAGTTCAGCCAGGTCGAAAAGGTCTAGGCGGACGAAGCATCCCATACCCCGCAGCCCTGTGTGCTGCGGGGTTTTGTCGTCACTGGGATAAAACGCAAGTCATCCGGGGAGCCAATAGGCGTTCGTACCCGATATTGGAGTAGCTCATGGCTAAGAAGATTCAGGCTTACATCAAGCTGCAAGTTAAGGCCGGCCAGGCCAACCCAAGCCCACCCGTTGGTCCAGCACTGGGCCAACATGGTGTGAACATCATGGAATTCTGCAAGGCCTTCAACGCCCGTACCCAGGGTCAAGAAGCCGGCCTGCCGACTCCAGTGATCATCACTGTATACAGCGACCGTAGCTTCACCTTCGAGACCAAGAGCACTCCTGCCTCGGTTCTGCTGAAGAAAGCTGCTGGCCTGACCAGTGGTTCGGCTCGCCCGAACACCGTTAAAGTCGGTACCGTTACCCGCGCTCAGCTGGAAGAAATCGCCAAGGCTAAACAAGCCGACCTGACTTCTGCTGACCTGGACGCAGCTGTACGCACCATCGCTGGCTCTGCCCGCAGCATGGGCTTGAACGTGGAGGGTGTGTAATGGCTAAGCTGACCAAGCGCCAAAAGGCAATCGCCGAAAAAATCGAAGCAGGCAAGGCCTATAACTTCGAAGAAGCGGCAACTCTGCTGGCTTCGCTGCCGGCTGCCAAGTTCGTCGAATCGTACGACATCGCGGTAAACCTCGGTGTTGACCCACGTAAATCCGACCAGGTTGTTCGTAGCGCTACCGTGCTGCCACACGGCACTGGCAAGACTGTACGTGTTGCTGTCTTCACCCAGGGTCCAGCTGCTGAAGCCGCTCTGGCTGCCGGCGCTGACCGCGTAGGTATGGACGATCTGGCTGCTGAAATGAAAGGCGGCGACCTGAACTATGACGTTGTCATCGCATCGCCTGATGCCATGCGTGTCGTAGGTCAGCTGGGTCAGGTTCTGGGCCCACGTGGCCTGATGCCTAACCCGAAGGTTGGTACCGTAACCCCAGACGTAGCCACTGCCGTGAAAAACGCCAAGGCTGGTCAGGTTCGCTACCGTACCGACAAGAACGGTATCATTCACACTTCCGTAGGCAAAATCGGCTTCGAAGCCGGCAAGCTGAAGGAAAACGTTGAAGCGCTGATCGCTGACCTCAAGCGTATCAAGCCAGCTTCTTCGAAAGGTATCTACGTCAAGCGCGTTACCCTGAGCACCACCATGGGCCCAGGTCTGGTCATCGACCAGAGCTCGCTGGACGTGTAAGAACATGGTGGTGTGACCTGTCACGCCACCAGCAAAAATTGGGGTCCCTGCCTGGCGGGGGCTATCCAAGACCGTAGGCGGCGCAAGCCTTAAAACACCAGCCCACGCAGATGGTGCTCCCGATTCGTTACCGAATCAGACACCAAAACGACATCCGGCTTCGGCCAGATGAAACGGTAAAAACCAGGAGTAAACCCGTGGCAATTAAACTCGAAGACAAGAAGGCCATCGTCGCTGAAGTCAACGAGGCTGCCAAAGTCGCTCTGTCCGCTGTCGTGGCCGATGCCCGTGGTGTGACTGTAAGCGCAATGACCGGACTCCGTAAAGAGGCCCGCGAAGCTGGCGTATACGTGCGTGTCGTACGTAACACCCTGCTCAAGCGCGCTGTTGAAGGCACCGAATTTTCGATCCTCAACGATGCGTTCAAAGGCCCGACCCTGATTGCTTTCTCCAACGAACACCCGGGCGCTGCTGCCCGTCTGTTCAAAGAGTTCGCCAAGGGTCAGGACAAGTTCGAGATCAAGGCAGCTGCGTTTGACGGCAATTTCATTGCAGCGAACCAGATCGACGTGTTGGCTACCCTGCCGACCCGCGACGAAGCTATTGCGAAACTGATGAGCGTGATCCAAGGCGCTACCAGCAAGCTGGCTCGTACTCTGGCAGCCATTCGCGACCAGAAAGAAGCTACCGCTGCCTAAGGCAAGCGAAACTCTTTCAAAATCATTCGTTTAATTTGATGGCTGCGTAGGCTGTCACCCCAATACAGGATTTAAGTCATGTCCCTGACTAACGAGCAAATCATCGAAGCAATCGGCCAGAAAACCGTTCTGGAAGTTGTTGAGCTGATCAAAGCTATGGAAGAAACCTTCGGCGTTACCGCTGCTGTTGCCGCTGCTGGCCCAGCTGCTGCTGCTGCCGTTGTTGAAGAGCAGACCGAGTTCAACGTTGTTCTGGTTGAAGCTGGCGACAAGAAAGTGAACGTGATCAAGGCCGTTCGCGAACTGACCGGTCTGGGCCTGAAAGAAGCCAAAGAGAAAGTCGATGGCGCTCCTCAGGTTGTAGCTGAAGGCGTTTCGAAAGAAGCCGCTGAAGACGCTAAGAAGAAGCTGGAAGAAGCAGGCGCTAAAGTCGAGCTGAAGTAATCTCGACCTTGCGACGCCAGTCCGAGCGTTGAGCAAAGGGCTGATGGCTGGTGGCTTATGCCACCGGCCTTTTTCCGTTATTGGCGGTCGGTCAGGCCGGCCCCGATAACAAGCTGCAAGACACCCATGTGGGTGGCGCAAACCAAGGGTTTGCACGATTTTCTGGCTGCTCCCGCCGGGAGAAGCCAAACAAGCAGGTGACCAAGCTGGGGAACGCTGATGGCTTACTCATACACTGAGAAAAAACGTATCCGCAAGGACTTTAGCAAGTTGCCGGACGTGATGGATGTGCCTTACCTCCTGGCCATCCAGCTGGATTCGTATCGCGAATTCCTGCAAGCGGGAGCATCCAAGGATCAGTTCCGCGACGTCGGTCTGCATGCGGCCTTCAAATCGGTATTCCCGATCATCAGCTACTCCGGCAATGCTGCCTTGGAGTACGTAGGCTATCGCCTGGGCGAACCCGCCTTCGATGTGAAGGAATGTGTCCTGCGTGGCGTGACCTTCGCGGTCCCACTGCGGGTCAAGGTGCGCCTGATCATCTTCGACAAGGAATCGTCGAACAAAGCGATCAAGGACATCAAAGAGCAAGAAGTCTACATGGGTGAAATCCCCCTGATGACTGAGAACGGTACCTTCGTAATCAACGGTACCGAGCGTGTGATCGTTTCCCAGCTGCACCGCTCGCCGGGTGTATTCTTCGACCACGACCGTGGCAAGACTCACAGCTCGGGCAAGCTGCTGTACTCCGCTCGCATCATTCCATACCGCGGCTCCTGGTTGGACTTCGAGTTCGATCCTAAGGACTGCGTATTCGTGCGTATCGACCGTCGCCGCAAACTGCCGGCTTCGGTCCTGCTGCGCGCGCTGGGCTACAGCACTGAAGAAGTGCTGAACACCTTCTACACCACCAACGTGTTCCATGTTTCCGGCGAGAACCTCAGCCTTGAACTGGTGCCACAGCGTCTGCGTGGTGAAGTCGCGGTCATGGACATCCATGACGAGAATGGCAAGGTCATCGTCGAGCAAGGCCGCCGCATCACTGCGCGCCATATCAATCAGCTCGAAAAAGCCGGTGTCAAACAGCTCGACGTGCCAATGGAATACGTCCTGGGCCGTACGACTGCCAAGGCCATCGTGCACCCTGCAACCGGCGAGATCATTGCCGAGTGCAACACCGAGCTGACGACCGAACTGCTGGTCAAAGTCGCCAAGGCACAGGTTGTCCGTATCGAGACCCTGTACACCAACGACATCGATTGCGGTCCGTTCATCTCCGATACCTTGAAGATAGACACCACCAGCAACCAATTGGAAGCTCTGGTCGAAATCTATCGCATGATGCGTCCAGGTGAGCCGCCGACCAAGGATGCTGCCGAAACCCTGTTCAACAACCTGTTCTTCAGCGCCGAGCGTTACGACCTGTCCGCCGTCGGCCGCATGAAGTTCAACCGTCGTATCGGTCGCACCGAAATCGAAGGTTCGGGCGTGCTGAGCAAGGAAGATATCGTCGAGGTTCTGAAGACTCTCGTCGATATCCGTAACGGCAAAGGCATCGTCGACGACATCGACCACCTGGGTAACCGTCGCGTACGTTGCGTTGGTGAAATGGCCGAGAACCAGTTCCGTGTAGGCCTGGTGCGTGTCGAGCGCGCGGTCAAGGAACGTCTGTCGATGGCTGAAAGCGAAGGCCTGATGCCTCAGGACCTGATCAACGCCAAGCCGGTAGCGGCGGCGGTGAAAGAGTTCTTCGGTTCCAGCCAGCTTTCGCAGTTCATGGACCAGAACAACCCGCTCTCCGAGATCACCCACAAGCGCCGTGTTTCCGCACTCGGCCCTGGCGGTCTGACCCGTGAGCGTGCTGGCTTCGAGGTGCGTGACGTACACCCGACCCACTACGGCCGCGTGTGCCCGATCGAAACCCCTGAAGGTCCGAACATCGGTCTGATCAACTCCCTGGCTGCGTATGCTCGCACCAACCAGTACGGCTTCCTGGAAAGCCCGTACCGTGTGGTGAAGGAAGGCGTTGTCAGCGACGACATCGTATTCCTGTCTGCCATCGAAGAGGCCGATCACGTGATCGCCCAGGCTTCGGCCGCGATGAACGACAAGAAGCAGCTGATCGATGAGCTGGTCGCTGTGCGCCACCTGAACGAATTCACCGTCAAGGCGCCGGAAGACGTCACCCTGATGGACGTTTCGCCCAAGCAGGTAGTTTCGGTCGCTGCGTCGCTGATCCCATTCCTGGAGCACGACGACGCCAACCGTGCACTGATGGGCTCGAACATGCAGCGTCAGGCTGTACCAACCCTGCGTGCCGACAAGCCGCTGGTAGGTACCGGCATGGAGCGCAACGTTGCCCGTGACTCCGGTGTCTGCGTGGTTGCTCGCCGCGGTGGCGTGATCGACTCGGTCGACGCCAGCCGTATCGTGGTCCGTGTAGCGGATGACGAAGTGGAAACCGGCGAGGCAGGTGTAGATATCTACAACCTGACCAAGTACACCCGTTCGAACCAGAACACCTGCATCAACCAGCGTCCGCTGGTGAGCAAGGGTGACATGGTACAGCGCGGCGATATCATGGCCGATGGCCCGTCCACCGACATGGGTGAGCTGGCGCTGGGTCAGAACATGCGCATCGCGTTCATGGCATGGAACGGCTTCAACTTCGAAGACTCCATCTGCCTCTCCGAGCGCGTCGTTCAGGAGGATCGCTTCACCACGATCCACATCCAGGAACTGACCTGTGTGGCCCGTGACACCAAGCTTGGCCCAGAAGAGATCACTGCAGACATCCCGAACGTGGGTGAGGCTGCGCTGAACAAGCTGGACGAAGCCGGTATCGTTTACGTCGGTGCTGAAGTTGGCGCTGGCGATATTCTGGTCGGCAAGGTAACGCCAAAAGGCGAAACCCAGCTCACCCCTGAAGAAAAACTGCTGCGCGCGATCTTTGGCGAAAAAGCCAGCGACGTTAAGGACACTTCCCTGCGCGTACCGACCGGTACCAAGGGTACTGTCATCGACGTTCAGGTCTTCACCCGTGATGGCGTCGAGCGTGACAGCCGTGCGCTGGCCATCGAGAAGATGCAGCTCGACGAGATCCGCAAGGACCTCAACGAGGAATTCCGCATCGTCGAAGGCGCAACCTTCGAGCGTCTGCGCTCTGCGTTGGATGGTCAGGTGGTCGACGGTGGTGCAGGCCTGAAGAAAGGCACTGTCATCACTGATGAAGTCCTCGCCGGTCTGGAGCACGGTCAGTGGTTCAAGCTGCGCATGGCCGAAGATGCACTGAACGAGCAGCTGGAAAAGGCTCAGCAGTACATCGTCGACCGTCGCCGACTGCTGGACGACAAGTTCGAAGACAAGAAGCGCAAGCTGCAACAGGGCGATGACCTGGCACCAGGCGTTCTGAAGATCGTCAAGGTCTACCTGGCAATCCGCCGTCGCATCCAGCCGGGTGACAAGATGGCCGGTCGTCACGGTAACAAAGGTGTTGTCTCGGTGATCATGCCGGTCGAAGACATGCCGCATGACGCCAACGGCACGCCGGTCGATGTCGTACTGAACCCGCTGGGTGTACCTTCGCGTATGAACGTGGGTCAGATTCTGGAAACCCACCTGGGCCTCGCGGCCAAGGGTCTGGGTGAAAAGATCGATCGCATGATCGAGGAGCAGCGCAAAGCCGCAGAGCTGCGCGTGTTCCTGACCGAGGTCTACAACGAGATCGGTGGTCGTCAGGAAAGCCTCGACGAGTTCAGCGATGAAGAAATTCTCGCCCTGGCTCATAACCTGAAGAAAGGCGTGCCAATGGCAACGCCCGTGTTCGACGGTGCGAAAGAGAGCGAGATCAAGGCCATGCTGAAGCTGGCCGACCTGCCTGAGAGCGGCCAGATGGTGCTGTTCGATGGCCGTACCGGCAACAAGTTCGAGCGTCCTGTGACCGTTGGTTACATGTACATGCTGAAGCTGAACCACTTGGTGGACGACAAGATGCACGCGCGTTCCACTGGTTCTTACAGCCTGGTTACCCAGCAGCCGCTGGGTGGTAAGGCACAGTTCGGTGGTCAGCGTTTCGGGGAGATGGAAGTGTGGGCGCTGGAAGCATACGGCGCGGCATACACCCTGCAAGAAATGCTCACAGTGAAGTCGGACGACGTGAACGGCCGTACCAAGATGTACAAGAACATCGTGGATGGCGATCACCGTATGGAGCCGGGCATGCCCGAGTCCTTCAACGTGTTGATCAAAGAGATCCGTTCGCTCGGTATCGATATCGATCTGGAAACCGAATAACACGTGACGTGAAGGGGAGTGGGGCAGGCAGTGCCCGCTCCCTGCTCCGCCAGGAGGAAAGGCCTTGAAAGACCTACTGAATTTGCTGAAAAACCAGGGTCAAGTCGAAGAGTTCGACGCCATCCGCATCGGTCTGGCGTCACCAGAGATGATCCGTTCGTGGTCGTTCGGTGAAGTTAAGAAGCCGGAAACCATCAACTACCGTACGTTCAAACCAGAACGTGACGGCCTGTTCTGCGCCAAGATCTTTGGCCCAGTCAAGGACTACGAGTGCCTGTGCGGTAAGTACAAGCGGCTCAAGCATCGCGGCGTTATCTGCGAGAAGTGCGGCGTTGAAGTTGCCCTCGCCAAGGTCCGTCGTGAGCGCATGGCTCACATCGAGCTGGCTTCGCCGGTCGCACACATCTGGTTCCTGAAGTCGCTGCCGTCCCGTATCGGCTTGCTGATGGACATGACCCTGCGTGATATCGAGCGCGTGCTCTACTTCGAGAGCTACGTCGTAATCGACCCAGGCATGACTACGCTTGAAAAAGGCCAGTTGCTCAACGACGAGCAGTACTTCGAAGCGCTGGAAGAGTTCGGTGACGATTTCGACGCCCGCATGGGTGCCGAGGCTGTCCGCGAGCTGCTGCACGCTATCGACCTGGAGCACGAGATCGGCCGCCTGCGTGAAGAGATTCCGCAGACCAACTCGGAAACCAAGATCAAGAAGCTGTCCAAGCGCCTGAAGCTCATGGAAGCCTTCCAGGGCTCCGGCAACCTGCCTGAGTGGATGGTCCTGACCGTCCTGCCAGTGCTGCCGCCGGACCTGCGCCCGCTGGTACCGTTGGATGGCGGCCGCTTCGCGACCTCCGACCTGAACGACCTGTACCGTCGGGTGATCAACCGTAACAACCGTCTCAAGCGCCTGCTGGATCTGTCGGCGCCGGACATCATCGTGCGCAACGAAAAGCGCATGCTGCAGGAAGCGGTCGACGCCCTGCTGGACAACGGCCGTCGTGGTCGCGCCATCACTGGTTCGAACAAGCGTCCGCTGAAGTCCCTGGCCGACATGATCAAAGGTAAGCAAGGTCGCTTCCGTCAGAACTTGCTCGGTAAGCGTGTGGACTACTCCGGCCGTTCGGTAATTACCGTAGGCCCGACCCTGCGTCTGCACCAGTGCGGTCTGCCGAAGAAGATGGCCCTCGAGCTGTTCAAGCCGTTCATTTTCGGCAAGCTGGAAATGCGTGGTCTGGCGACCACCATCAAGGCTGCCAAAAAGATGGTCGAGCGCGAACTGCCAGAGGTGTGGGACGTTCTCGCCGAAGTGATTCGCGAACACCCCGTGCTGCTCAACCGTGCACCGACCCTGCACCGTCTGGGTATCCAGGCCTTTGAGCCGGTACTGATCGAAGGTAAGGCCATCCAGCTGCACCCGCTGGTCTGCGCCGCGTACAACGCCGACTTCGACGGTGACCAGATGGCCGTTCACGTGCCGCTGACGCTGGAAGCCCAGCTCGAAGCGCGTGCACTGATGATGTCGACCAACAACATCCTGTCGCCAGCCAACGGTGAGCCAATCATCGTTCCGTCGCAGGACGTCGTGTTGGGTCTGTATTACATGACCCGTGAGGCCATCAACGCCAAGGGCGAGGGTCGTGTGTTTGCCGACCTGCAGGAAGTCGACCGCGTATTCCGCGCCGGCGAAGCTGCCCTGCACGCGAAAATCAAGGTTCGTATCAACGAGACCGTGAAAGAACGTGATGGCAGCGTCACCAAGAACACCCGTATCGTCGACACCACTGTTGGCCGTGCGCTGCTGTTCCAGGTTGTACCTGCTGGCCTGCCTTACGATGTCGTCAACCAGCCAATGAAGAAAAAGGCGATCTCCAAGCTGATCAACCAGTGCTACCGCGTGGTTGGTCTGAAAGAGACCGTCATCTTCGCTGACCAGCTGATGTATACCGGTTTCGCCTACTCGACCATTTCCGGTGTTTCCATCGGTGTGAACGACTTCGTCATCCCGGATGAGAAGGCCCGCATCATCGGTACTGCTACCGATGAAGTGAAGGAAATCGAAAGTCAGTACGCCTCCGGCCTGGTAACCCAAGGCGAGAAGTACAACAAGGTCATCGACTTGTGGTCCAAGGCGAACGACGAAGTGTCCAAGGCGATGATGGCCAACCTCTCGAAAGAGAAGGTCATTGATCGCGAGGGCAATGAAGTCGACCAGGAATCGTTCAACTCGATGTACATGATGGCTGACTCGGGTGCGCGTGGTTCTGCAGCCCAGATCCGTCAGCTGGCCGGTATGCGTGGCCTGATGGCCAAGCCGGATGGCTCCATCATCGAGACGCCTATCACCGCGAACTTCCGTGAAGGTCTGAGCGTACTTCAGTACTTCATCTCGACTCACGGTGCTCGTAAGGGTCTGGCGGATACCGCACTGAAGACTGCTAACTCCGGTTACCTGACGCGTCGTCTGGTAGACGTGGCGCAGGACCTGGTGGTGACCGAGATCGACTGCGGTACCGACCAAGGTCTGGTCATGACCCCGCACATCGAAGGCGGCGACGTTGTCGAGCCGCTGGGTGAGCGTGTTCTGGGCCGTGTGATCGCCCGGGACGTGTTCAAGCCAGGCACCGAGGACGTCATCGTTCCTGCCGGTACGCTGGTAGACGAGAAGTGGGTCGAGTTCATCGAGCTGAACAGCATCGACGAAGTGGTCGTGCGTTCGCCGATCAGCTGCGAAACCCGCTTCGGTATCTGCGCCAAGTGTTACGGCCGTGACCTGGCGCGCGGTCATCAGGTGAACATCGGTGAAGCGGTCGGCGTCATTGCCGCCCAGTCCATCGGTGAGCCTGGTACCCAGCTGACCATGCGTACGTTCCACATCGGTGGTGCTGCAAGCCGGACCTCGGCTGCTGACAGCGTTCAGGTGAAGAATGGCGGTATGGTACGTCTGCATAACCTGAAGCAGGTTGAGCGCGCAGACGGTAACCTGGTTGCCGTATCGCGTTCGGGCGAGTTGGCCATTGCCGACGAATTCGGTCGTGAGCGTGAGCGTTACAAGCTGCCGTACGGCGCTGTGATTTCGGTCAAGGAAGGTGACAAGGTCGAAGCTGGCGCCATCGTCGCCAAGTGGGACCCGCACACCCACCCGATCGTGACCGAGCTCAAAGGTACCGTGACCTTCGTGGGCATGGAAGAAAACATCACCATCAAGCGTCAGACCGATGAGCTCACCGGCCTGACCAACATTGAAGTGCTGGACGTCAAGGATCGCCCTGCCGCAGGCAAGGAAATCCGTCCGGCCATCAAGATGGTGGATGCCTCTGGCAAGGACCTGTACCTGCCGGGTACCGATGTACCTGCCCAGTACTTCCTGCCGGCCAATGCCCTGGTTGGCGTAGCCGACGGTGCCCAGATCGGTGTCGGTGACGTTATTGCGCGTATCCCGCAAGAAACGTCCAAGACCCGTGACATCACCGGTGGTCTGCCACGTGTTGCCGACTTGTTCGAAGCGCGTCGTCCGAAGGAAGCGTCGATTCTGGCTGAAGTCAGCGGTACCATTGCCTTCGGTAAAGAGACCAAGGGCAAGCGTCGCCTGGTGATCACGCCGACCGACGGTAGCGATCCGTACGAAGAGCTGATTCCGAAGTGGCGTCACCTGAACGTCTTCGAGGGTGAGCAGGTGAACCGCGGCGAAGTTATCTCCGACGGCCCGAGCGATCCGCACGACATCCTGCGTCTATTGGGTGTCAGCGCACTCGCCAAGTACATCGTCAACGAGATTCAGGACGTTTACCGTCTGCAAGGCGTTAAGATCAACGACAAGCACATCGAGACCATCCTGCGCCAGATGCTGCGCAAGGTCGAGATTTCCGAGTCGGGCGATTCCAGCTTCATCAAGGGCGACCAGATGGAACTGACTCAGGTACTGGTAGAGAACGAGCGTCTCGCCGGCGAGGACAAGTTCATCTCCAAGTTTACCCGTGTGCTGCTGGGTATCACCAAGGCGTCGCTGTCGACCGAGTCGTTTATTTCCGCGGCTTCCTTCCAGGAAACTACACGCGTATTGACCGAAGCGGCCGTAACTGGCAAGCGCGACTACCTGCGTGGTCTGAAAGAAAACGTGGTCGTGGGTCGTTTGATCCCGGCCGGTACCGGTCTGGCTTACCACAGCGAGCGCAAGCGTCGCCGTGATGCAGACAAGCCGCTGCGTGTGAGCGCCAGTGAGGTGGAAGCCGCACTGACCGAAGCACTGAACTCCAGCGGTAACTGAGTACAGGGCAGGGCCCCGGTTGACCCCGAATGGTTGTCGGCGACATGAAATGTTGCCGATGATCGGGCGGGGAGGGCCGGGGCCTTGTCTTGACTGGGTGCAAGATCCTCTTTAGACTTTTGTACCCTTAAATTTGGTGAGGCTCCGTCTCGCCAATTTTTGGCTTTCTTGCAAGACAATAGAGTCGCAAGACAATCAGTGGAGCTAGTAGATGGCAACTATCAACCAGCTGGTACGTCAGCCGCGTAAGCGTTCGGTCGAGAAGTCCGACGTTCCTGCGCTGCAGAACTGCCCGCAACGTCGTGGCGTGTGCACCCGCGTGTACACCACTACGCCGAAAAAACCTAACTCGGCACTGCGTAAAGTATGCCGTGTGCGTCTGACCAACGGTTTCGAGGTTTCCTCGTACATCGGTGGTGAAGGCCACAACCTGCAAGAGCACAGCGTCGTCCTGATCCGTGGCGGCCGTGTAAAAGACTTGCCAGGTGTTCGTTACCACACCGTTCGCGGCTCTCTGGATACTTCGGGCGTTAAAGGCCGTAACCAGGGTCGTTCGAAGTACGGTACCAAGCGTCCGAAGTAATCGGCCGTTTGCAGACATCCATTTTTTTGAGTCGATAAGAGTAAGGTCGGGCGGGGGTCGTAGACCCAGGTCCCGGGCTAACCTGAAGACCGTTTGAGGGCTTATCATGCCAAGACGTCGTGTAGCAGCAAAACGTGAGATCCTTGACGATCCTAAGTACGGATCGCAGATTCTCGCCAAGTTCATGAACCACGTGATGGAAAGCGGCAAAAAGGCTGTAGCCGAGCGCATCGTTTATGGTGCCCTGGATACCGTCAAAGCACGCAAGAACAGCGACCCCCTGGAAATCTTCGAGAAAGCTCTCGACGCCATCGCTCCGCTGGTCGAAGTAAAGTCCCGTCGTGTCGGCGGTGCCACTTACCAGGTCCCGGTTGAAGTTCGTCCATCCCGTCGTAACGCTCTGGCCATGCGCTGGCTCGTAGACTACGCCCGCAAGCGCGGCGAGAAGTCGATGGCTCTGCGCCTGGCTGGCGAGCTGCTGGATGCTGCCGAAGGCAAGGGTGCTGCAGTCAAGAAGCGTGAAGACGTGCACCGTATGGCTGAAGCCAACAAAGCGTTCTCGCACTACCGCTTCTAATTCAAGCATCAATTACTTTGCGAGGGCTTTATGGCTCGTACTACAGCAATTAACCGCTACCGTAACATTGGTATCTGTGCCCACGTTGACGCGGGCAAGACCACCACTACCGAGCGGATCCTGTTCTACACAGGTCTGAGCCACAAGATGGGCGAGGTGCATGATGGCGCCGCGACCACCGACTGGATGGTGCAGGAGCAGGAGCGCGGTATCACCATTACCTCCGCTGCCGTTACCACCTTCTGGAAAGGTTCCGTTGGTCAGTACGACAACTACCGCGTAAACGTCATCGATACCCCCGGCCACGTTGACTTCACCATTGAAGTAGAACGTTCGCTGCGCGTACTCGACGGCGCGGTCGTTGTGTTCTGCGGCACCTCCGGTGTCGAGCCTCAGTCCGAAACCGTATGGCGTCAGGCCAACAAGTACGGTGTTCCACGTGTTGTTTACGTGAACAAGATGGACCGTGCCGGTGCCAACTTCCTGCGTGTCGTAGGTCAGATCAAGAACCGTCTGGGCCACACCCCGGTTCCGGTTCAGCTGGCCATCGGTTCGGAAGATAACTTCCAGGGTCAGGTCGACCTGATCAAGATGAAGGCTATCTACTGGAACGACGACGACAAGGGCACCACCTACCGCGAGGAAGAAATTCCTGCGGACATGCTTGAGCTGGCTCAAGAGTGGCGCAACAACATGGTTGAAGCTGCTGCTGAAGCCAACGAAGAGCTGATGAACAAGTACCTGGAAGGCGGTGAGCTCACCGTTGACGAGATCAAGGCAGGCCTGCGCGCGCGCACCCTGGCCAGCGAGATCGTTCCAGCTGTTTGCGGTTCGTCGTTCAAGAACAAGGGTGTTCCCCTGGTTCTCGACGCCGTCATCGACTACCTGCCTGCTCCTACCGAGATTCCTGCCATCCAGGGTATCAACCCGGACGACAAGGATCTGGACAAGGAAGACCCGGCTGTTCGTAAAGACGAGCGTCACGCTGACGACAACGAACCCTTCTCGGCCCTGGCGTTCAAGATCGCGACCGACCCGTTCGTAGGTACTCTGACCTTCGTTCGTGTCTACTCGGGTGTTCTGAGCTCCGGCGACTCCGTGATCAACTCGGTCAAAGGCAAGAAAGAGCGCGTTGGTCGTATGGTGCAGATGCACGCCAACCAGCGTGAAGAGATCAAGGAAGTGCGCGCTGGTGACATCGCCGCCCTGATCGGTATGAAAGACGTGACCACCGGTGAAACCCTGTGCAACGCCGATCATCCAATCATCCTTGAGCGTATGGACTTCCCTGAGCCGGTAATCTCCCTGTCCGTCGAGCCGAAAACCAAGGCCGACCAGGAGAAGATGGGTATCGCACTGGGCAAGCTGGCCCAGGAAGACCCGTCGTTCCGCGTCAAGACCGACGAAGAAACCGGCCAGACCATCATCTCCGGTATGGGTGAGCTGCACCTGGACATCCTCGTTGACCGCATGAAGCGCGAATTCAACGTCGAAGCCAACATCGGTAAGCCTCAGGTTTCGTACCGCGAGAAGATCACCAAGTCCAACGTCGAGATCGAAGGCAAGTTCGTTCGTCAGTCGGGTGGTCGTGGTCAGTTCGGTCACTGCTGGATCCGTTTCTCGGAGCCGGAAGTGGACGAAAAAGGCAATATCACCGAAGGTCTGGTGTTTACCAACGAAGTCGTTGGTGGTGTGATTCCGAAGGAGTTCATCGCCCCGATCCAGAAGGGTATCGAAGAGCAGATGAAGAACGGCGTTGTTGCCGGCTATCCTCTGATCGGCCTGAAGGCCACGGTATTCGACGGTTCGTACCACGACGTCGACTCCAACGAAATGGCGTTCAAGATCGCTGCATCGATGGCAACCAAGCAGCTGGCCCAGAAGGGTGGCGGCGTGGTTCTCGAGCCGATCATGAAGGTCGAAGTTGTAACCCCGGAAGACTACCTGGGTGACGTGATGGGTGACCTGAACCGTCGTCGTGGTCTGGTACAGGGTATGGATGAGTCGGTCTCTGGCCGCGTCGTCCGCGCTGAAGTTCCGCTCGGGGAAATGTTCGGTTACGCGACCGACGTTCGTTCCATGTCTCAGGGTCGCGCAAGCTACTCCATGGAATTCTCCAAGTACGCTGAAGCTCCGTCGAACATCGTCGAAGCTCTCATTAAAAAACAAGGCTGATTCAGCCCCTTTAGGCTAGGAGTTCACTGTCGTGGCTAAAGAAAA
>NZ_JBICKJ010000096.1:0-135002 GCF_043104125.1 Pseudomonas sp. xss_4 | reverse complement strand
CTGGTCGAGATGGAAGTTCGCGACCTGCTGTCCACCTACGACTTCCCAGGCGACGACACTCCGATCATCATCGGTTCCGCTCGTATGGCCCTGGAAGGCAAAGACGACAACGAAATGGGTACTACCGCTGTCAAGAAGCTGGTAGAAACTCTGGATGCCTACATCCCTGAGCCAGTTCGTGCCGTTGATCAGCCGTTCCTGATGCCGATCGAAGACGTGTTCTCGATCTCGGGTCGTGGTACCGTTGTGACCGGCCGTATCGAGCGTGGTATCGTCCGCGTTCAGGATCCGCTGGAAATCGTTGGTCTGCGTGACACCACCACCACCACCTGCACCGGTGTTGAGATGTTCCGCAAGCTGCTGGACGAAGGCCGTGCTGGCGAGAACTGCGGCGTTCTGCTGCGTGGTACCAAGCGTGACGACGTTGAGCGTGGCCAGGTTCTGGTCAAGCCAGGTTCGGTCAAGCCGCACACCAAGTTCACCGCAGAAGTCTACGTTCTGTCGAAAGAAGAAGGCGGTCGTCACACTCCGTTCTTCAAAGGCTACCGTCCTCAGTTCTACTTCCGTACCACTGACGTGACCGGTAACTGCGAACTGCCGGAAGGCGTTGAAATGGTAATGCCAGGTGACAACATTCAGATGACTGTTACCCTGATCAAGACCATCGCAATGGAAGACGGTCTGCGCTTCGCTATCCGTGAAGGCGGTCGTACCGTCGGCGCCGGCGTCGTAGCCAAAATCATCGAGTAATCACTCGACCGATTGAAAAAGGCCCCCGCTCAGCGGGGGCTTTTTTTATTGGGTTGACACTAATTGGGGGCGTCTATAGAATCACGCCTCCTTTTAGCGGGCGTAGTGCGCCCGTTGGGAACAGCCTGGAGTCTGAAATCCAATGCAAAATCAGCAAATCCGTATCAGGTTGAAGGCTTTCGACCATCGCCTGATCGACCAATCCACCCAGGAAATCGTGGAAACCGCGAAACGTACTGGTGCACAAGTGCGTGGTCCAATTCCACTGCCTACCCGCAAAGAGCGTTTCACCGTTCTGGTCTCCCCGCACGTCAACAAAGACGCGCGTGATCAGTACGAGATTCGCACTCATAAGCGTGTTCTGGACATCGTCCAGCCAACGGATAAAACCGTTGATGCGCTGATGAAGCTTGATCTGGCGGCAGGTGTGGAAGTACAGA
This sequence comes from Pseudomonas sp. xss_4, assembly GCF_043104125.1. Taxonomy (NCBI): domain Bacteria; kingdom Pseudomonadati; phylum Pseudomonadota; class Gammaproteobacteria; order Pseudomonadales; family Pseudomonadaceae; genus Pseudomonas; species Pseudomonas sp. xss_4. Next base: position 133,812 of record NZ_JBICKJ010000096.1, on the reverse strand, counting down.
TCAGCCTCGGCTAAGACTTCGGTCTGGTCGTGTAACGCTCTGAAATGGGCGGCCATAGCGGGTGAAAGCCCCGTACACTCATGAGGTTTACAACATGACTATTGGTGTAATCGGTCGCAAGTGCGGTATGACCCGCATTTTCACCGAAGAAGGTGTCTCCATTCCGGTCACGGTCATTGAGATCGAGCCGAATCGCGTCACCCAGTTCAAAACTGAAGAAACCGATGGCTACCGTGCAGTGCAAGTCACTGTCGGCGAGCGTCGTGCTTCGCGTGTGACTGCCGCTCAGGCAGGCCACTTCGCCAAGGCCAACGTTGCCGCTGGTCGCGGTGTTTGGGAGTTCCGTCTTGAAGAAGGCGATTTCCAGGCTGGCGATCTGATCAAAGCTGAACTCTTCACTGCAGGCCAGCTGGTAGACGTTACTGGTCAGTCCAAAGGTAAAGGCTTCGCCGGTACCATCAAGCGCTGGAACTTCCGTGGCCAGGACAACACCCACGGTAACTCCGTGTCGCACCGTGTCCCAGGTTCCATCGGCCAGTGCCAGACTCCTGGTCGTGTGTTCAAGGGCAAGAAGATGTCCGGTCACATGGGCGCCGAGCGCGTGACTGTTCAGTCCCTGGAAGTTGTTCGCGTAGACGCTGAGCGCAACCTGCTGCTGGTCAAGGGTGCCGTTCCAGGCGCTACTGGCGGCGACGTGGTTGTACGTCCAGCTGTCAAGGCTCGCGGTTAAGGGGAAACTGACATGCAACTTAATGTAAATGACGCTCAGGCGATCGAAGTTTCCGAACTGACTTTCGGTGGCGAATTCAACGAGACGCTGGTACACCAAGCAGTCGTGGCCTACATGGCCGGCGGCCGTCAGGGCACCAAGCAGCAAAAGACCCGTTCCGACGTGGCTGGTGGCGGTAAGCGCCCATGGCGTCAGAAGGGTACTGGCCGTGCTCGTGCTGGTACCACTCGTGGTCCGATCTGGCGTGGCGGTGGTGTAACCTTCGCAGCTCGCCCTCAAGATCACTCGCAGAAGCTCAACAAGAAGATGTACCGCGCAGCTCTGCGCTCCATCCTCGCTGAGCTGGTGCGTAGCGACCGTCTGGTCGTGGTTCAGGACTTCGCTGTTGAAGCGCCGAAAACCAAAGATCTGCTGAACAAGCTGAACGGCATGGGTCTGAGCGATGTGTTGATCGTTTCCGACGCTGTTGATCAGAACCTGTACCTGGCTGCTCGTAACCTGCCGCACGTCGACGTTCGTGACGTACAAGGTTCCGACCCGGTCAGTCTGATCGCATACGAGAAAGTGTTGATCACTGTCTCGGCCGTGAAGAAATTCGAGGAGCTGCTGGGATGAACCAGGAACGCGTATTCAAAGTCCTCCTTGGCCCGCACGTTTCCGAGAAGGCTACCGTTCTGGCTGAGAAAAAAGGCCAGTTCGTATTCAAGGTTGCTACTGACGCAACCAAGCTGGAAATCAAGAAAGCTGTCGAAGGCCTGTTCAACGTAAAAGTTGAAAACGTGTCGACCGTTAACGTTCTGGGTAAAACCAAGCGTACCGCACGTGGTCTGGGCAAGCGTAATGACTGGAAGAAGGCGATCGTCTCCCTTCAGCCAGGCCAAGATCTCGATTTCAGCAGCAGTGCTGAGTAAGGAAGGGGTGCATCATGGCAATCGTTAAATGCAAACCGACTTCCCCTGGCCGCCGTTTCGTGGTCAAGGTGGTCAACAAGGAGCTGCATAAAGGCGCTCCTCACGCACCGCTGCTCGAGAAAAAATCGAAGTCTGGTGGTCGTAACAACAATGGCCGCATCACTACGCGTCACGTAGGTGGTGGTCATAAGCAGCATTACCGTCTGGTCGACTTCCGTCGCAACGACAAAGATGGCATCCCAGCCACTGTCGAGCGTATCGAATACGATCCAAACCGTACTGCTCACATCGCCCTGCTGTGCTACGCAGACGGTGAGCGTCGCTACATTATCGCCCCTAAAGGCGTGAGCGCTGGCGACCAGCTGATCGCAGGTGCCCTGGCCCCAATCAAGGCCGGTAACTCCCTGCAGCTGCGCAACATTCCAGTAGGTAGCACCATTCACGGCATCGAACTGAAGCCGGGTAAAGGTGCACAGATCGCTCGTTCCGCTGGTGCTTCGGCTCAGCTGATCGCTCGCGAAGGTGTCTACGTGACCCTGCGTCTGCGCTCTGGTGAAATGCGTAAAGTCCTGGCTGAGTGCCGTGCGACCCTGGGTGAAGTCTCGAACTCCGAGCACAGCCTGCGTTCGCTGGGTAAAGCTGGTGCCAAACGCTGGCGCGGCGTTCGCCCAACCGTTCGTGGTGTTGCCATGAACCCGGTTGACCACCCGCATGGTGGTGGTGAAGGTCGTACCTCCGGTGGTCGTCATCCGGTATCGCCATGGGGCTTCCCAACCAAGGGTGCTAAAACCCGTGGTAATAAGCGTACCGACAACATGATCGTCCGTCGTCGCAAGTAACTAGAGGGATACGACAGTGCCACGTTCTCTGAAAAAAGGTCCTTTTATCGATCTTCACCTCTTGAAGAAGGTCGAAGTGGCGGTGGAGAAGAACGATCGCAAACCAGTTAAAACCTGGTCGCGTCGCTCGATGATCCTGCCACAAATGGTCGGTCTGACCATCGCGGTTCACAACGGTCGCCAGCATGTCCCAGTTCTCGTGAACGAAGACATGGTCGGCCACAAACTGGGCGAGTTCGCCGGTACCCGCACCTATCGCGGGCACGTGGCTGACAAGAAAGCCAAGCGTTAAGGGGTAAGGAAATGGAAGTAGCCGCTAAGTTGTCGGGCGCTCGAATCTCCGCCCAGAAAGCCCGCTTGGTCGCCGACCAGATCCGCGGGAAGAAGGTGGGCGAAGCGCTCAACCTGTTGGCCTTCAGCAGCAAAAAAGCCGCTGAAATCATGAAGAAAGTCCTCGAGTCGGCCGTAGCCAACGCCGAACACAACGAAGGCGCAGACGTTGATGACCTGAAGGTCTCTACCGTCTTCGTCAACGAAGGGCGTTCGCTGAAGCGCATCATGCCACGTGCCAAAGGCCGTGCTGATCGCATCGTCAAGCGGTCTTGCCATATCACTGTCAAGGTTGCGGACAAGTAACGGAGTCGATCAGATGGGTCAGAAAGTACATCCCACTGGCATTCGCCTGGGAATCGTCAAGGAGCACACCTCCGTCTGGTACGCAGACGGTGCTACTTACGCAGATTACCTGTTGAAGGATCTGAAAACGCGTGAGTACCTCCAAGACAAACTAAAAAGCGCGTCCGTAAGCCGTATCGATATTCATCGTCCGGCTCAAACTGCACGCATCACCATCCACACCGCTCGTCCAGGTATCGTTATCGGGAAGAAAGGTGAGGATGTCGAGAAGCTGCGCCAGGACCTGACCAAGCAGATGGGTGTGCCTGTGCACATCAACATCGAAGAGATCCGCAAGCCGGAACTCGACGCTATGCTGGTTGCGCAAAGCGTAGCTCAGCAGCTGGAACGCCGCGTTATGTTCCGTCGCGCCATGAAGCGCGCCGTACAGAACGCCATGCGTATTGGTGCCAAGGGCATCAAGATCCAGGTGAGCGGTCGTCTCGGCGGCGCTGAGATTGCTCGTACCGAGTGGTATCGCGAAGGTCGTGTGCCTCTGCACACCCTGCGTGCCGATATCGACTACAACACCTACGAAGCTCACACCACTTACGGTGTGATCGGTGTGAAGGTTTGGATTTTCAAAGGCGAAGTTATTGGTGGTCGCCAAGAAGAACTGAAACCACAAGCACCAGCGCCTCGTAAAAAAGCTGCTAAGTAAGGGGTACGCCAAATGTTGCAACCTAAGCGTACAAAATTCCGCAAGCAGATGACTGGCCACAACCGTGGTCTGGCACTGCGCGGTAGCAAAGTCAGCTTCGGCGAGTTCGCCCTGAAAGCTGTTGCTCGCGGTCGCCTCACCGCTCGCCAGATCGAGTCCGCACGTCGTGCGCTGACCCGTCACGTAAAACGTGGCGGCAAGATCTGGATCCGTGTATTCCCGGACAAGCCGATCTCCAAGAAACCTCTCGAGGTTCGTATGGGTAAAGGTAAGGGTTCCGTTGAGTACTGGGTTGCCCAGATCCAGCCAGGCAAAGTCCTGTACGAGATCGAGGGTGTTTCTGAAGAGCTGGCGCGCGAAGCTTTCGCTCTGGCCGCTGCGAAGCTGCCTCTCGCCACCTCCTTTGTTAAGCGGACGGTGATGTGATGAAAGCGAATGAACTTCGTGAAAAATCCGCACAGCAACTGAACGAGCAACTGCTCGGCTTGCTGCGCGACCAGTTCAATCTGCGTATGCAGAAAGCAACTGGCCAGTTGGGGCAGTCGCACCTGCTCTCGCAAGTCAAGCGTGACATCGCTCGCGTGAAGACTGTGCTCAACCAGCAGGCAGGTAAGTGATCATGGCTGAAGCTGAAAAAACCGTCCGTACGCTGACTGGCCGTGTCGTCAGCGACAAAATGGACAAGACCATCACCGTTCTGATCGAGCGTCGCGTAAAGCACCCGATCTACGGTAAATACGTTAAGCGTTCGACTAAGCTGCACGCGCACGACGAAACCAATCAGTGCAAGATCGGCGACAAGGTTTCCATTACCGAAACCCGTCCGCTGGCCAAGACCAAGTCCTGGGCACTGGTTGAAGTCCTCGAACGCGCTGTTGAAGTCTAAGGGCTAGGGGTCGGAGAAATTTTATGATTCAGACTCAATCCATGCTCGATGTGGCCGATAACAGCGGCGCTCGTCGCGTCATGTGCATCAAGGTGCTCGGCGGTTCTCACCGCCGCTACGCCGGCATCGGTGACATCATCAAAGTTACCGTCAAGGAAGCGATTCCACGCGGTAAGGTCAAAAAAGGCCAAGTGATGACTGCTGTTGTCGTGCGCACCCGTCACGGTGTTCGTCGCGCTGACGGTTCCATCATTCGTTTCGACGGCAACGCTGCTGTTCTGCTGAACAACAAGCAAGAGCCGATCGGCACTCGCATCTTCGGGCCAGTGACCCGTGAACTTCGTACTGAGAAGTTCATGAAGATCGTCTCGCTCGCCCCTGAAGTGCTGTAAGGAGATCCGACATGCAAAAGATTCGTCGTGACGACGAGATCATCGTGATCGCCGGCAAAGACAAAGGTAAGCGCGGTAAGGTGCTGAAGGTTCTCGCTGACGACCGTCTGGTCATCGGTGGCGTGAACCTGGTCAAGCGTCATACCAAGCCTAACCCGATGGCGGGCGTTCAGGGCGGTATCGTCGAAAAAGAAGCGCCTCTGCACGCTTCCAACGTTGCCATCTTCAACGGTGAAACCAACAAGGCTGACCGCGTTGGTTTCAAAGTAGAAGACGGTAAGAAAATTCGTGTCTTCAAGTCGACCCAAAAAGCGGTTGATGCTTGAACACTGCTAGGTAGAAGACCATGGCACGACTGAAAGAGATTTACCGGAACGAGATCGCTCCTAAGCTTAAGGATGAACTTAAGCTGTCGAACGTGATGGAAGTTCCGCGCGTTACCAAAATCACCCTGAACATGGGTCTGGGCGAAGCGATCGGTGACAAGAAAGTCATCGAGCACGCTGTTGCCGACCTGGAAAAGATCACCGGTCAAAAGCCGGTCGTGACTTTCGCTCGCAAATCCATCGCTGGCTTCAAAGTCCGCGAAGGCTGGCCGATCGGCGTCAAGGTGACCCTGCGTAGCGACAAGATGTACGAATTCCTGGACCGCCTGCTGGCGATCTCCCTGCCTCGGGTTCGCGACTTCCGCGGCCTGAATGCCAAGTCCTTCGACGGTCGTGGCAACTACAGCATGGGCGTGAAAGAGCAGATCATCTTCCCGGAAATCGACTACGACAAGATCGATGCTCTGCGCGGTTTGGACATTACCCTGACCACCACTGCTCGTTCGGACGACGAAGGCCGCGCTCTGCTGCGTGCTTTCAAGTTCCCGTTCCGCAACTGATTGGAGTAGGAAAATGGCCAAGAAGAGCATGAAAAACCGTGAGCTGAAACGTCAGCAAACGGTAGCTAAGTACGCTAAAAAGCGCGCTGAGCTGAAAGCGACCATCGTCAATCTGAACGCCTCTCCTGAAGAGCGTTTCGCTGCCGTTGTCGCTCTGCAGAAGCAGCCGCGCGATGCTAGCGCTGCCCGCCTGCGCAACCGTTGCCGCCTGACCGGTCGTCCTCACGGTGTATACCGTAAGTTCGGCCTGGGCCGTAACATGCTGCGCCAAGCGGCAATGCGTGGCGACGTACCAGGTCTGGTCAAGGCCTCCTGGTAATCGCTGCAGGTTGAGTCATCGGCGTAGGCGGTTAATCTTCCGACCGCCGGTGACTCTTCCCTCGAACAAGCCCCTACATGGGGCTTGTTTCGTTTCTGGCTTGTGTCTAGAATGACCGGCTCACCTGAGCCTGGGCTTCGTGCTCTGCCTGTTTAGGTGGTTGTGATAGCCGCAAGGCTAATAATTCTTGTATCAGGAGCATCTAGCCCATGAGTATGCAGGACCCGTTAGCGGACATGCTAACTCGCATCCGTAATGCCCAGATGGCTGAAAAGTCCGTCGTAAGCATGCCTTCCTCCACCCTGAAGGTCGCGGTTGCCAAAGTTCTGAAAGATGAAGGTTACATCGCTGGTTACCAGGTAACCGGTGAGGCCAAGCCTTCCCTGTCGATCGAACTGAAGTACTTCGAAGGCCGTCCGGTCATCGAGGAACTGAAGCGCTCCAGCCGTCCAGGCCTGCGCCAGTACAAGTCCGTCACAGATCTGCCGAAAGTACGTGGCGGCCTGGGCGTGTCTATCGTCTCCACCAACAAAGGTGTGATGACTGACCGCGCTGCGCGCGCTGCCGGTGTCGGCGGCGAAGTTCTGTGCACAGTGTTCTAAGGGGAGATAGGCATGTCTCGCGTCGCTAAGAACCCCGTTAAGCTGCCAGCAGGCGTCGAAGTAAAATTCGCCGGCCAGCAGCTTTCGGTGAAGGGTGCCAAGGGCACTCTCGAACTGAACGTTCACTCGTCTGTTGAAGTTACCGAAGAGTCCGGCGAACTGCGCTTCGTCGCTCGCAACGGTGATCAGCAAGCTCGCGCCATGGCCGGTACTACCCGCGCTCTGGTGAACAACATGGTCCAAGGCGTAAGCCAAGGCTTCGAGCGCAAGCTCCAGCTGGTCGGTGTTGGTTACAAGGCACAGGCAAAAGGCACCGTCCTGAACCTGGCTCTGGGCTTCTCGCATCCAGTGGACTACGAACTGCCAGCCGGTATCACCGCAGAAACCCCAAGCCAGACCGACATCCTGATCAAGGGTATCGATAAGCAGCTGGTGGGTCAGGTGGCCGCTGAAATCCGCGATTTCCGTCCGCCAGAGCCTTACAAAGGCAAAGGTGTGCGTTACGCGGACGAAGTAGTCCGTCGTAAAGAAGCCAAGAAGAAGTAGGGCCTAGCAAATGACCGACAAAAAAGTTACTCGACTGCGTCGCGCTCGCAAAGCACGTCTCAAGATGCACGAACTCGAAGTCGTGCGCCTGTGCGTGTTCCGCTCCTCGCAGCACATCTACGCCCAGGTCATTTCGGCCGACGGCAGCAAGGTTCTGGCAAGCGCCTCGACCTTGGACAAAGACCTGCGTGATGGCGCCACTGGCAACATCGACGCGGCCACTAAGGTTGGCAAGCTGGTAGCTGAGCGCGCGAAAGCCGCCGGTGTATCTCAAGTTGCCTTTGACCGTTCCGGCTTCAAGTACCATGGCCGCGTCAAAGCGCTGGCTGATGCTGCTCGTGAAGGCGGGCTGGAGTTCTAAGTTATGGCAAATAACGATCAAAAGCGCGACGAAGGCTACATCGAGAAGCTGGTTCAAGTTAACCGCGTTGCCAAAACCGTAAAAGGCGGCCGTATCTTCACCTTCACCGCGCTGACCGTGGTGGGTGATGGCAAGGGTCGTGTTGGCTTTGGCCGTGGCAAGTCGCGCGAAGTACCTGCCGCGATCCAGAAAGCCATGGAAGCTGCTCGCCGCAACATGATTCAGGTTGACCTGAAGGGCACCACCCTGCAGTACGCCACCAAGGCTGCCCACGGCGCCTCGAAGGTTTACATGCAGCCTGCCTCGGAAGGTACCGGTATCATCGCCGGTGGCGCAATGCGTGCTGTCCTGGAAGTTGCTGGCGTTCAGAACGTTCTGGCCAAGTGCTACGGTTCGACCAACCCAGTGAACGTGGTTTACGCCACCTTCAAGGGTCTGAAAGCCATGCAATCTCCTGAATCCATTGCTGCCAAGCGCGGCAAGAGCGTCGAGGAGATCTTCTGATCATGGCAACCGTTAAAGTAACGCTGATCAAGAGCACCGCCGGCCGTCTGCCTAACCACATTCTGTGCGTTAAAGGCCTGGGTCTGCGTCGCATCGGTCACACTGTAGAAGTCCAGGATACTCCCGAGAACCGCGGGATGATCAACAAGGCTTACTACATGCTGAAGGTCGAGGGTTAATCGATGAAACTCAATGATCTGAGTCCAGCGCCGGGTTCCCGTCGCGAGAAGCATCGTCCGGGCCGTGGTATCGGTAGCGGTTTGGGTAAGACTGGTGGCCGCGGTCACAAAGGTCAGACCTCCCGTTCCGGTGGCACCATCGCTCCGGGCTTCGAAGGCGGTCAACAGCCGCTGCACCGTCGTCTGCCGAAGTTCGGCTTCGTTTCCCTGAAAGCCATGGACCGCGCAGAAGTGCGTCTGTCCGAGTTGGCCAAAGTGGACGGCGACGTGATCTCCGTGCAATCCCTGAAGGATGCCAACGTGATCGGCCAGAACGTACAGCGTGTGAAAATCATGCTGTCTGGCGAAGTCACTCGCGCAGTCACCATCAAGGGTATCGCAGCCACCAAGGGTGCGCGTGCGGCTATCGAAGCAGCTGGCGGCAAGTTCGAGGAATAAATGGCTAAGCAAGGTGCTCTCTCTTCGCTCGGTAAGGGCGGGATGTCGGAACTCTGGGCTCGTCTGCGCTTTCTGTTCATGGCGATCATCGTCTATCGGATAGGTGCACATATCCCGGTTCCCGGCATCAATCCGGACCGTCTGGCGGATCTGTTTCGGCAGAATGAGGGGACCATTCTTAGCTTGTTCAACATGTTTTCCGGTGGCGCGCTTGAGCGCATGAGCATCTTTGCATTGGGGATCATGCCGTACATTTCGGCATCGATCATCATGCAGCTGATGACTGCGGTCAGCCCGCAACTGGAGCAGTTGAAGAAGGAAGGTGAAGCTGGCCGTCGCAAGATCAGCCAGTACACCCGCTACGGCACCGTTATCCTGGCGCTGGTTCAAGCCATTGGCATGTCCATTGGCCTGGCCAACCAGGGCGTGGCGTTTTCTGTAGGCCTCGGCTTCCATGTCGTTGCCGTCTCCACTTTCGTGGCAGGCGCGATGTTCATGATGTGGCTGGGTGAGCAGATCACCGAGCGCGGTGTGGGCAACGGTATCTCGATGTTGATCTTCGCAGGTATCGTTGCCGGTCTTCCGAGAGCAATCGGGCAGTCTTTCGAGTCTGCGCGTACGGGTGATATCAACATCTTCGCCCTGGTCGCTATCGGTTTGCTTGCAGTAGCGATCATCGGTTTCGTGGTGTTCATCGAGCGTGGTCAGCGGCGTATTGCCGTTCATTACGCCAAGCGTCAGCAGGGCCGCAAGGTCTTCGCTGCGCAAACCAGCCACTTGCCGCTGAAGGTGAACATGGCAGGGGTAATCCCGGCCATTTTCGCGAGCAGCATCTTGCTGTTCCCGGCTTCGCTGGGTGCCTGGTTCGGTCAGTCCGAAGGTATGGGCTGGCTGCAGGACATCTCGCAGTCGATCGCTCCTGGTCAGCCGTTGAACATTCTGCTGTTTAGTGCAGGGATCATTTTCTTCTGCTTCTTCTACACAGCGTTGATGTTCAATCCGAAAGACGTAGCGGAAAACCTGAAGAAGTCCGGTGCCTTTATTCCGGGTATCCGTCCTGGTGAGCAGTCGGCGCGCTACATTGATGGCGTTCTGACTCGTCTGACCATGTTCGGTGCTCTTTACATGATGGCCGTCTGCCTTCTGCCCCAGTTCCTGGTGGTGGCAGCAAATGTGCCGTTCTACCTTGGCGGGACCTCGTTGCTGATTGTGGTAGTGGTTGTGATGGACTTCATGTCCCAAGTACAATCGCACCTCGTTTCGCACCAGTACGAATCCCTGATGAAGAAAGCCAACCTGAAAGGCTACGGTGGCAGCGGTTTGCTGCGCTGATACGCCCCTAAGGTTCGAGGAGTCGGTAATGAAAGTTCGTGCATCGGTGAAAAAGCTGTGCCGCAACTGCAAGATCATCCGTCGCGAAGGCGTCGTACGAGTGATCTGCAGCGCGGAACCGCGTCACAAACAGCGCCAAGGCTGAGTGTGATTCGCGCTTCAAACCCAGCAGCTAGTGTGCTGCTGGGTTGATTATTTGTTTCTACAGCGATATTATCTCGCGCCCTATTTCTTGGCTTCCGGGGCGTAGGTAGCTGTCAATTGGAGTCCCACTGAATGGCCCGTATTGCAGGCGTCAACATTCCAGATAACAAGCATACTGTTATCTCGCTGACCTACATCTATGGTGTCGGTCGCACTACTGCACAGAAAATCTGTGTGGATGCTGGTGTAAATCCAGCCGCTAAGATCAAGGATCTGAGCGACGAGCAAATCGAAACCCTGCGTGGCGAAGTCGCGAAGTTCACCACTGAAGGTGACCTGCGCCGTGACGTAAACATGAAGATCAAGCGCTTGATGGACCTGGGTTGCTACCGCGGCCTGCGTCATCGTAAAGGTCTGCCGGTTCGCGGTCAGCGCACCAAGACCAACGCACGCACCCGGAAGGGCCCGCGTAAGCCGATCCGCAAGTAATCGCCCAGGAATATAGACATGGCAAAACCTGCTGCTCGTCCTCGTAAAAAAGTCAAAAAGACAGTGGTTGATGGCATCGCCCACATCCACGCTTCTTTTAACAACACCATCGTGACCATCACCGACCGTCAGGGCAATGCTTTGTCCTGGGCGACCTCCGGTGGTTCGGGTTTCCGTGGTTCGCGCAAATCCACCCCGTTCGCAGCTCAGATCGCTGCTGAGCGTGCTGGTCAAGCTGCGCTGGAATATGGTCTGAAGAACCTCGACGTAAACGTCAAGGGTCCAGGTCCAGGTCGTGAGTCCGCCGTTCGTGCATTGAACAGCTGCGGCTACAAGATCGCCAGCATCACCGACGTGACGCCAATCCCGCATAACGGGTGCCGTCCGCCGAAGAAGCGTCGCGTGTAATCAGGAGACAGATAAATGGCACGTTACATTGGTCCAAAATGCAAACTGTCTCGTCGTGAAGGCACCGATCTGTTCCTGAAGAGCGGCGTTCGCGCTCTGGAATCGAAGTGCAACATCGAAGCAGCCCCAGGTATCCACGGCCAGCGCCGTGGCCGTCAGTCCGACTACGGTACCCAGCTGCGCGAGAAACAAAAAGTCCGTCGTATCTACGGTGTTCTGGAGCGTCAGTTCCGCGGTTACTACCAAGCTGCTGCCTCGAAAAAAGGCGCAACCGGTGAAAACCTGCTTCAACTGCTCGAGTGCCGTCTGGATAACGTCGTTTACCGTATGGGCTTCGGCTCGACTCGTTCCGAGTCCCGTCAGCTGGTTTCGCACAAAGCGATCAGCGTCAACGGTAAGACTGTAAACATTCCATCCTACCAAGTTCGTCCGGGTGACGTGGTCGCGGTTCGTGAGAAGTCGCTGAACCAGCTGCGCATTGTTCAAGCCCTTGAACTGTGTGCCCAGCGTGGCCGCGTTGAGTGGGTTGATGTGGATGCTGCCAAAAAGTCGGGCGTTTTCAAGAACGTTCCTGCTCGCAGCGACCTGTCTGCCGACATCAACGAAAACCTGATTGTCGAGCTCTACTCCAAGTAAGGGCTAGAAAATAGGTGCATCCATGCAGATTTCGGTAAATGAGTTCCTGACTCCCCGCCACATTGATGTGCAGGTAGTCAGTCCGACCCGCGCCAAGATCACGCTCGAGCCTCTCGAGCGTGGCTTCGGCCATACCCTGGGCAACGCGCTGCGCCGCATCCTGTTGTCCTCCATGCCTGGCTGTGCAGTAGTCGAGGCCGAGATCGATGGCGTACTCCACGAGTACTCCGCGATCGAAGGTGTACAGGAAGATGTCATTGAAATCCTGTTGAACCTGAAAGGCCTGGCTATCAAACTGCATGGTCGTGACGAAGTTACGCTGACCTTGTCGAAAAAGGGTTCGGGGGTGGTTACCGCTGCCGATATTCAGCTGGATCACGATGTCGAGATCGTCAACCCCGATCACGTAATCGCGAACCTGGCGTCGAATGGCGCCCTGAACATGAAGCTCACTGTAGCTCGTGGTCGCGGTTACGAGCCGGCCGACTCCCGTCAGACCGACGAAGACGAAAGCCGTAGCATTGGCCGTCTGCAGTTGGACGCTTCGTTCAGCCCTGTGCGTCGTATCGCCTATGTGGTCGAAAACGCACGTGTTGAACAGCGTACCAACTTGGACAAGCTGGTCATTGATCTGGAAACCAACGGCACCCTGGATCCTGAAGAGGCTATCCGCCGCGCCGCGACCATCCTGCAACAGCAGCTGGCCGCGTTCGTCGACCTCAAAGGTGACAGTGAGCCTGTCGTAGTCGAGCAGGAAGACGAGATCGATCCGATCCTGCTACGTCCGGTTGACGACCTGGAACTGACTGTACGTTCGGCCAACTGCCTGAAGGCGGAGAACATCTACTACATCGGCGACCTGATTCAGCGTACCGAAGTGGAGCTGTTGAAGACTCCTAACCTCGGCAAGAAGTCCCTGACTGAAATCAAGGACGTCCTGGCCTCTCGTGGTCTGTCTCTCGGCATGCGCCTCGACAACTGGCCGCCTGCAAGTCTTAAGAAAGACGACAAGGCGACCGCCTGATCGTCGTAATCACCGAACGTAGTGTTTGGTAAGGAATGAATCATGCGTCATCGTAAAAGTGGACGTCACCTGAGCCGTACCAGCTCTCACCGCAAGGCTATGTTCCAGAACATGGCAGTGTCGTTGATCGAGCACGAGCTGATCAAAACCACCCTGCCGAAAGCCAAGGAACTGCGTCGCGTTGCCGAGCCGCTGATCACCCTGGCCAAGGAAGACAGCGTTGCCAACCGTCGTCTGGCCTTCGACCGTACCCGTTCGAAGGCCGCTGTTGGTAAACTGTTCAACGATCTGGGCAAGCGCTACGCCACCCGTCAGGGCGGCTACCTGCGCATCCTGAAGTGCGGTTTCCGCGCTGGCGACAATGCGCCAATGGCGTACGTCGAGCTGGTTGATCGTCCAGTCGGTGGTGCTGTAGAAGCTGCCGAGTAAGACGTTTTGTCTGCTACAAAGAACCGGGCCTAGTGCCCGGTTTTTTGTGGTTCAGGCCATTAACAATCTCTATTGCATTCAGTAATTCAATGAATTTGTCGTTGATCGCGATCCTGCTGATAATTCTCCCAAGCCGACATACAGGCATTTGAGACTGATCGAGGAAAGCTCATGAGCAAAACGCTTACTACCGCCAGCGGTGCCCCTGTTGCGGATAACCAGAATTCCCGTACCGCAGGCCCACGCGGCCCCCTGCTGCTCGACGACTTCCACCTGATCGAGAAGCTCGCGCATTTCAACCGCGAAAATATCCCCGAACGACGTGTGCATGCCAAAGGCTCTGGTGCCTACGGCACGTTCACGGTGACGCGCGACATCACCCACCTCACCCGTGCGAAACTGTTCGAGCAGGTTGGCAAGCAGACCGAAACGTTTCTGCGATTCTCCACTGTAGGTGGAGAGCGCGGCTCGGCCGATACAGAGCGTGACCCACGAGGTTTCGCGGTCAAGTTCTATACCGAAGAAGGCAACTGGGACATCGTCGGCAACAACACGCCGGTGTTTTTCATCCGTGATCCACTGAAGTTTCCAGACTTCATTCACACGCAAAAACGCCACCCCCAGACCAACCTGAAGAGTGCCCAAATGATGTGGGACTTCTGGTCTCATTCGCCGGAAGCGCTGCACCAGGTCACGATCTTGTTTTCGGACCGCGGCATTCCTGACGGCTATCGGCATATGCACGGCTTCGGTAGCCACACCTACAGCTTGATCAGCGCGGACGGTCAGCGTACATGGGTCAAATGGCACTTCAAGACTCAGCAGGGCATCAAGAATCTGGCGCCTGCGGAGGCTGCGCGTTTGGCCGGTACCGATCCGGACTACGCCCAGCGCGACCTGTACGAGGCAATCGAGCGTGGCGACCACCCACGCTGGACTGTATGCATCCAGGTCATGAGTGAAGCTGAGGCTGCGAACCGCCCCGAGAATCCGTTCGATGTGACCAAGACCTGGTCGCAGAAAGATTATCCGCTGATTGAAGTAGGCGTACTGGAGCTCAACCGCAACCCGCTGAACTACTTCGCTGAAGTTGAGCAGGCTGCCTTCGGGCCGAGCAATATGGTCCCTGGGGTGGGGCTGTCACCTGATCGCATGCTGCAAGGCCGGGTGTTTGCCTATGCCGATGCCCACCGCTATCGGGTAGGCACCAACCATCAGCAATTGCCGGTGAACGCGCCCCGCTGTGCGGTCAATAGCTACCAGCGTGATGGTTCGATGGCGATGGGTGCCTACGGAGGGGCACCCAATTATGAGCCCAACAGCTACGCCGATGCTCCCAAGCAATCGCCGCGTCATGCAGAGCCCGGGCTTGCGCTTAGCGGTTTGGCCGATCGGTATGATCATCGCGAGGACACTGATTACTTCAGCCACGCGGGCGCCCTGTTCCGGTTGATGAGCCAGGCGCAGCAGGAGCTGCTGGTCAGCAACATCGCCGGGGCAATGGCCGGCGTGACCGACGATGTGATCCAGCGTCAATTGCAGTACTTCTTCAAGGCCGATCCCGCTTACGGGGCGGGTGTCGCTAAGGCGCTTGGAATGAATATCGCCTAAGTCGAAGTGATAAGAATAACCGCCCTCATTTGGGCGGTTTTTCAATGAATATCACTACCGTTTGCCCGATTTTTTGCATCGAGTCGCGCGTTTTTCAGTGACCAGGCGCACAACGTGGTTCACACTATGCGGCATACACGCTTCCATATGGAGAACCCCGGCGATGCAAGGCCACCCAGACGTCATCAATTACCTCGTCATGCTGTTGAAGGGCGAACTGGCCGCACGTGACCAGTACTTCATTCACTCACGCATGTACGAAGACTGGGGCCTTGCCAAGCTCTACGAGCGCATCAACCATGAGATGGAGGAAGAGGCTCAGCATGCTGACGCCTTGATGCGCCGCATTCTCATGCTCGAGGGCACCCCAGACATGCGGGCCGATGACCTCGAAGTCGGCACCACCGTCCCTGAAATGATCGAAGCTGATTTAAAGCTGGAATACAAAGTGCGAGCGGCGCTTTGCAAGGGGATCGAGTTGTGCGAACTGCACAAGGATTATGTGAGCCGTGACATTCTGCGCGCGCAACTGGCCGATACCGAGGAAGACCACACCTATTGGCTTGAGAAGCAGCAAGGCCTGATCAAGGCAATCGGTCTGCAGAATTACCTGCAATCACAGATGTAACGCTTTTATTGCTGTACGCTTGGGTCGTGTGTTGGCTCTAGCACAAGGGCTACAAGCCGATGAAAAAGGGGCGCCGAGACGCCCCTTCGCGTTCATCACGCCCGGTCTCGCTCCAACAGGGGCTTAAGGTAATGCCCGGTGTAGGATTGTTTCATCTTGCTCAGTTCCTCGGGCGTACCACACGCGATGATCTGCCCGCCCTTTGAACCGCCCTCCGGTCCAAGGTCCACCAGCCAATCGGCAGTCTTGATAACGTCCAAGTTGTGCTCGATGACCACCACGGTGTTGCCGTGGTCACGAAGCCGGTGCAGAACGTCCAGCAGCTGCTGGATATCGGCGAAGTGCAGGCCCGTAGTAGGCTCGTCCAGGATATACAAGGTCTTCCCGGTATCGCGCTTGGACAGCTCGCGTGACAGCTTCACACGCTGTGCTTCGCCCCCAGACAGCGTGGTCGCCGATTGACCGAGCTTGATGTAGGAAAGGCCCACGTCCATCAGGGTCTGGAGCTTGCGTGCCAACGCAGGCACCGCATCGAAGAACTCACGCGCATCCTCGATGGTCATTTCCAGCACCTCGTGAATGTTCTTGCCCTTGTACTTGATCTCCAGGGTTTCGCGGTTGTAGCGCTTGCTCTTGCACACATCGCACGGCACGTAGATGTCCGGGAGGAAATGCATTTCCACCTTGATCAGGCCGTCGCCCTGGCACGCCTCGCAACGTCCGCCTTTCACGTTGAACGAGAACCGGCCCGGGCCATACCCGCGTGAACGAGATTCAGGCACCCCGGAGAACAGCTCGCGGATCGGCGTGAAGATCCCGGTGTAGGTGGCGGGGTTGGAGCGGGGAGTGCGGCCAATGGGGCTCTGGTCGATATCCACCACCTTGTCCAGGTGCTGCAACCCATCCATGCTGGCATGCGGCGCCGCTTCCAGGCTGCTTGCGCCATTCAGGGCCGTGGCCGCAAGGGGGAACAGGGTGTTGTTGATGAGCGTGGACTTGCCGGAGCCTGAGACGCCGGTCACGCAGGTTAGCAACCCGATGGGGATTTCCAGGTCAACGTTCTGCAGGTTGTTGCCGCGTGCGCCCTTAAGCTTGAGCTGCAGCTTCTTGTCGCGCGGGGTGCGCTTGGCAGGGACCACGATCTTTCTACGGCCGGACAGGTACTGGCCGGTTACCGAGTCCGGGTGGTCCATGACTTCCTGAGGCGTGCCCTCAGCGACGATCTTGCCACCATGCACGCCAGCCCCTGGCCCAATGTCCACGACGTAGTCCGCCAGGCGGATTGCGTCCTCGTCATGCTCGACGACGATTACCGTATTGCCCAGATCGCGAAGGTGATTGAGGGTGGCAAGCAGACGATCGTTGTCGCGCTGATGAAGGCCGATGGACGGCTCGTCCAAGATGTACATCACCCCCACCAGACCCGCGCCGATCTGGCTGGCGAGGCGAATCCGCTGGGCTTCACCACCGGACAGGGTTTCTGCGCTGCGGTCCAGCGTGAGGTAATCCAGGCCCACGTTCACCAGGAACTGCAGCCGCTCGCAGATCTCCTTGAGAATCTTGGCCGCGATCTCGCCTCGGCGACCGGTCAATGTAAGCGCGCTGAAGTAGCCACTGGCGTCACCAATCGGCATGTTGGCGACCGCCGGAAGCGTCTTCTCGCCAACCCACACGTGACGCGCCTCGCGCCGCAGCCGCGTGCCGCGGCAGTCCGGGCACGGTTGGGTGCCCAGGTACTTGGCCAGTTCCTCGCGTACGGTATTGGACTCGGTTTCGCGATAGCGGCGTTCCAGGTTGGGGATGATCCCTTCGAACGGGTGCGAGCGCTTGACGATGTCACCCCGGTCGTTGAGGTACTTGAAATCCACGCTGTGCTTGCCGCTGCCTTGCAGGATCACCTTCTGATGCTCCGGCGCAAGCTCGCCGAATGCTTCGTCCAGGCTGAAGCCGTAATGCGCAGCCAGCGACCCTAGCATCTGGAAGTAGTAGACGTTACGGCGATCCCACCCGCGAATGGCGCCTTCGGCCAGGGTGAGTTGCGCGTTGACCAGGCGTTTGGTGTCGAAATACTGCTTAACGCCCAGGCCATCACAAGTCGGGCAGGCACCGGCCGGGTTGTTGAACGAGAACAGCTTGGGTTCCAGTTCGCTGATTGCATGACCACAGATAGGGCAGGCAAAGCGGGCCGAAAAAATGGTCTCTTCGCCTTTCTCGTCGTCCATGGGCGCGATCAGCGCGATACCGTCTGCCAGCTTCAACGCGGTTTCGAACGATTCGGCCAATCGCTGCTGAAGATCAGCACGCACTTTGAAACGATCGACTACCACATCGATGCTGTGCTTTTTCTGCTTGTCCAGCTTGGGCAACTCGTCCAGTTCGTAGAGCTTGCCGTTGACGCGGGCGCGCACGAAGCCCTGGGCGCGCAGCTCGTCGAACACCGCCAGGTGCTCACCCTTGCGCTCACGGATGACCGGAGCCAGCAGCATCAACTTGCTACCTTCCGGGCGCTCCAGCACCAGGTCGACCATCTGGCTGACCGTTTGCGCCTCCAGCGGTATGTCATGGTCTGGGCAGCGGGGTGTCCCGACCCTGGCGTACAGCAGGCGCAAGTAGTCGTAGATCTCGGTGATGGTACCAACGGTGGAGCGGGGGTTGTGCGAGGTGGATTTCTGTTCGATGGAAATCGCCGGTGACAGCCCTTCGATGGTGTCGACATCAGGCTTTTCCATCATCGACAGGAACTGGCGGGCATACGCCGACAGCGATTCCACATAACGACGCTGGCCCTCGGCGTAAAGCGTATCGAAGGCCAGGGATGACTTGCCCGAGCCCGACAGGCCGGTAATGACGATGAGCTTGTCCCGGGGCAGGGTCAGGTCGATGTTCTTCAGGTTGTGGGTACGTGCCCCACGTATCAGGATCTTGTCCACTGCGGCCTCGCTCGGCGGGCATAAACGAAAAATTATACGGCGCCCTGCCAGTACGCGGCAAAGCGTCGCGTAGATGCCGTCAAGCTGTCGGACTGATAGAATCGCCGCCGGTTCACACGAGATTAATCCATGCACGACACCCACAACGAGCGCATGAGCGGCAATGAAACCCGCGCCGCCGGCGGTCTGGCTCTGGTCTTCGCTTTTCGTATGCTGGGCATGTTCATGGTCTTGCCGGTCCTGGCCACCTACGGCATGGACCTGGCCGGCGCCACGCCCGCGCTGATTGGCCTGGCCATCGGCGCCTACGGCCTCACCCAGGCCGTGTTGCAGATTCCCTTTGGGATGATTTCCGACCGCATCGGCCGCCGGCCCGTCATTTACCTGGGCTTGATCGTGTTCGCGCTGGGTAGCGTCCTGGCAGCCCAGGCCGATTCCATCTGGGGGGTTATCGCAGGGCGCATCCTGCAAGGGGCGGGCGCCATTTCGGCAGCGGTGATGGCGCTGCTTTCGGATCTGACCCGGGAACAGCACCGCACCAAGGCGATGGCCATGATCGGGATGAGCATTGGCCTTTCCTTCGCAGTGGCAATGGTCGTCGGGCCTTTGCTGACAAGTGCCTTTGGCTTGTCAGGATTGTTCCTTGCAACGGCCGGCTTGGCCTTGGTTGGCATCGCGTTGATTGCCTTCGTAGTACCTGCCACGCACAACATTTTGCAGCATCGCGAATCGGGTGTTGCCCGTCAGGCCATTGGCCCGACCCTGCGTCATCCGGACCTTCTACGGCTGGATGTGAGCATCTTCATCCTGCATGCCATTCTCATGGCCAGCTTCGTGGCGCTGCCCCTGGCCTTCGTCGAACGTGGCGGACTGCCCAAGGAACAACATTGGTGGGTCTACCTGACCGCGCTGTTCGTCTCATTTTTTGCAATGGTACCGTTCATCATCTACGGCGAAAAAAAGCGCAAGATGAAACGCGTGCTGGCCGGGGCCGTCAGCGTATTGCTGCTGGTCGAGCTATTCTTCTGGCAGTGGGCTGACGGTTTGCGCGGACTGGTGATCGGCACCGTGGTATTCTTCACCGCATTCAACCTGCTGGAGGCTTCGTTGCCTTCGCTGGTCAGCAAGGTGTCGCCAGCAGGTGGCAAGGGAACGGCGATGGGGGTGTACTCCACCAGCCAGTTTCTCGGTGCTGCACTAGGGGGCATCCTGGGTGGCTGGCTGTTCCAGCATGGTGGGCTGAACACCGTGTTCCTTGGTTGCGCGATACTGTGCGCCATCTGGTTGGCCGTTGCCTTGAGCATGAACGAGCCACCGTATGTGACCAGCTTGCGCATGCCTTTGTCGCCGGAGGCCACCAAGGATGCTGGCCTGGCTGCACGGTTGATGGCCGTGCCCGGCGTGACCGACGCTGTTGTGGTCTCGGAAGAGTCAGCTGTCTATATCAAACTGGATACGAAAATTTTGGACCGCACGACCCTGGAGCGCCTGATCAATCCGGCCTCAGCGGCGTGCGAAGCCTAGGAGAACGTTATGGCCCGTGGGGTTAACAAAGTCATTCTGGTCGGTACTTGTGGCCAGGATCCCGAAGTCCGCTACCTGCCCAACGGTAATGCCGTGACCAACCTGAGCCTGGCAACCAGCGAGCAATGGACCGACAAACAGTCGGGCCAGAAGGTCGAGCGTACTGAATGGCACCGTGTGTCGCTGTTCGGCAAGGTTGCCGAGATTGCCGGCGAGTACCTGCGCAAAGGTTCGCAGTGCTACATCGAAGGCAAGCTGCAGACCCGTGAGTGGGAAAAAGACGGCATCAAGCGCTACACCACTGAAATCATCGTTGACATCAACGGCACCATGCAGCTGCTGGGCGGCCGTCCGCAGAACCAGCAAGGCGGCGGCGATCCGTATAACCAGGGTGGCGGTAACAACTACAACCAAGGTGGTGGTCAGCAGCAGTACAACCAGCAGCCGGCCCGTCAGCAGGCTCCGCGCCCGCAGCAGCAACAGCGCCCGGCGCCGCAGCAGCCAGCGCCACAACCGGCGGCTGACTTCGACAGCTTTGACGACGATATTCCGTTCTGATCGAACGTTAAGCGTTTCCCACCGAAACCCAGGGTTCATACCCCTGGGTTTTTTTTGGCTTGCATTTACTGATTCTACAAGTGCATCAGACCCGTCTTACAAAATTTTCAATCACACCCGATTGATCCACGTCATCGCACCTTTTCGATTCCTTGCTAGTCTTACCTGTTGGCGGTCCTCAAACCGCCGTCACCGTGACTACCAAGAGGCGCCGGCCATGTTCCGTGCGCCCAAATCTGATCAGGAGTGCACGATGGATCTCAACCGTCGGCAATTCTTCAAGGTCGCCGCCGTCGGCCTTGGAGGCTCGAGCCTTGCGGCGCTGGGCATGGCCCCTACGCCTGCGTTCGCCGAGCAAGTGCGCCACTTCAAGCTGGCGCATACCAAGGAAACCCGTAACACCTGCCCCTACTGCTCGGTCGGCTGCGGCTTGATCCTGTACAGCCAGGGCGATGCGGGCAAGAACGTCAAGCAGAACATCATCCACATCGAAGGTGACGCCGACCATCCGGTGAACCGCGGCACCCTTTGCCCCAAAGGCGCGGGTCTGCTCGACTTCATCCATAGCCCCAGCCGCCTCAAGTACCCAGAAGTACGCAAGCCGGGTAGCAACGAGTGGGTACGCGTCAGCTGGGACGAAGCGCTCGATCGCGTGGCCACCTTGATGAAGGAAGACCGCGACGCGAACTTCATTGAGAAAAACGCCCAGGGGCAGACGGTCAACCGCTGGCTCACCACCGGTTTTCTTGCCGCTTCCGCCGCCTCCAGCGAGGCCGGCTACCTGACTCACAAGGTCGTTCGCGCAACAGGCATGCTGGGGTTCGATAACCAAGCACGTGTCTGACATGGCCCGACGGTGGCAAGTCTTGCCCCGACGTACGGCCGTGGCGCCATGACCAACCACTGGTCCGATATCGCTAATGCGAATCTGGTCCTGGTGATGGGTGGCAACGCAGCAGAAGCGCACCCGTGCGGCTTCAAATGGGTGACCGAGGCCAAAGCGCACAACAAGGCGCGGCTGATCGTGGTCGACCCAAGGTTTACCCGTACCGCTTCGGTGGCCGATTACTACGCGCCTATCCGTACCGGCACCGACATCGCGTTCATGGGTGGGTTGATCAATTACCTGCTGAGCAATGACAAGATCCAGCACGAGTATGTGCGCAACTACACTGACGTATCCTTCATCGTCAAGGACACCTATGGCTTCGAGGATGGCCTGTTCAGCGGCTATGACGAGAGCAAGCGCATCTATGCCGACAAGTCTGGCTGGGGTTACGAGCTGGGCGAGGACGGTTTTGCCAAGGTAGACCCGACACTGCAGCACCCACGCTGTGTATTCCAGCTGATGAAGCAGCACTACAGCCGCTACACCCCGGAATTGGCGAGCATGACCTGTGGCATGCCGCAGGACGCCATGATGAAGGTGTGGGAAGAAATCGCGACATGCTCGGCGCCGGGCAAGACCATGACGATCCTGTATGCGCTGGGGTGGACGCAGCATTCGATCGGCGCGCAGATCATCCGTAGCGCGGCGATGGTGCAGCTGTTGCTGGGCAACGTCGGCATGCCAGGCGGGGGCGTGAATGCCTTGCGTGGTCACTCCAACATTCAGGGCTTGACTGACCTGGGGTTGCTATCCAACTCGCTGCCGGGTTACTTGACGCTTGCCGGCGACGCCGAGCAGGACTACGCCGCGTTCATCGACAAGCGTGCATCCAAGCCGCTGCGCCCGGGGCAGCTGTCCTACTGGCAGAACTACGGCAAGTTCCACGTCAGCCTCATGAAAGCCTGGTACGGCCCCAACGCCACCGCCGAGAACAACTGGGGCTACGATTGGCTGCCCAAGCTCGACGTGCCTGCCTACGACGTGCTGCGCATGTTCGAAATGATGAGCCAAGGCAAGGTCAACGGCTACATGTGCCAGGGTTTCAACCCGATTGCCGCCCTCCCTGACAAGAACCGCGTGACCGCGGCACTGGCCAAGCTCAAGTGGCTGGTGGTCATGGACCCGTTGGCCACCGAGACATCCGAGTTCTGGCGCAACGTGGGGCCGTTCAACGATGTGGACACGGCCGGTATTCAGACCGAGGTGATCCGCCTGCCCACCACCTGCTTCGCTGAAGAGGATGGCTCGCTGGTCAACAGCAGCCGCTGGCTGCAATGGCACTGGAAAGGCGCCGACGGCCCGGGTGAAACCCGCACTGACGTGCAGATCATGAGCGAGCTGTTCCTGCGCTTGCGGCAGCGGTACCAGAAGGAAGGGGGGGCCTACCCCGAGCCACTGCTGAACATCCACTGGCCGTACAAGATCGCCGAAGAGCCGTCGCCTGAGGAACTGGCGAAGGAGATGAACGGCTGGGCCGTGACGGACTTCACCGACCCGACCGGTGCGACCGTCAAGTCCGGTCAGCAACTGTCGGGCTTCGGCCAGCTCAAGGACGACGGCAGCACGGCTTCTGGTTGCTGGATCTTCGCCGGCTGCTGGACCGAGCAGGGCAACCAGATGGCGCGCCGCGACAACAGCGACCCCTATGGCATGCATCAGGTGCAGAACTGGGCATGGGCGTGGCCGGCCAACCGACGCATTCTCTATAACCGTGCTTCCAGCGACCCGCAAGGCAAGCCCTGGGATCCGGAGAAGAAGCGTCTGGTCTGGTGGAACGGCAAGGCATGGGGCGGGACCGACGTGCCTGATTTCAAGGTCGATTCGCCGCCGGAAGCGGGCATGAACCCGTTCATCATGAACCCCGAGGGTGTGGCGCGTTTCTTCGCCATCGACAAGATGGCCGAAGGGCCGTTCCCCGAGCACTATGAGCCTTTCGAAACACCGATTGGCATCAACCCCCTGCACCCGAACAACAAGAAGGTGGTCAGCAACCCGGCAGGGCGCATCTTCGATTCAGTGTGGGACACCTTGGGTACACATGATGAATTCCCATACGCGGCCACCACCTACCGCCTGACCGAGCATTTCCACTTCTGGAGCAAGCATTGCCGGCTCAACGCCATTGCCCAGCCTGAGCAGTTCGTCGAGATTGGTGAAGTACTGGCCAATGAAAAAGGCATCAAGGCGGGCGACAGGGTGCGTGTGTCGAGCAAGCGCGGGCATATCGATGCCGTTGCGGTGGTGACCAAGCGGATACGTCCGCTGCAGGTCAACAACCAGACGGTGCATCAGATCGGCATCCCGCTGCACTGGGGCTTTACCGGGTCCACGCGGCACGGGTACCTGACCAACACCCTGGTACCGTTCCTGGGCGATGGCAATACCCAGACACCGGAGTCCAAGTCGTTCCTCGTCAAAGTGGAGAAACTCTGATGGCCAGCCAAGACATCATCGCCCGGTCGGCCACCACCACCGTGCCGCCTTCGGTACGCGAGCAGGAGCAGGTTGCCAAGCTGATCGACACCACCAAGTGCATCGGCTGCAAGGCCTGCCAGGTGGCGTGTTCGGAATGGAACGAGTTGCGCGACGAGGTAGGCCACAACCACGGGACCTACGACAACCCTCAGGACCTGAGCGCCGAAACCTGGACATTGATGCGCTTTACCGAGCACGAGCGCGACGACGGCAACCTGGAGTGGCTCATCCGCAAGGATGGCTGCATGCACTGCGCAGACCCCGGTTGCCTGAAGGCGTGCCCAAGCCCCGGTGCAATCATCAAGCACGCCAACGGCATCGTCGACTTCAACCAGGACCATTGCATAGGCTGCGGCTACTGCATCACCGGGTGCCCGTTCAATATCCCGCGCATTTCGCAAAAGGACCACAAGGCCTACAAGTGCACCCTGTGTTCCGACCGCGTCAGCGTAGGACTGGAGCCAGCCTGCGTGAAAACCTGCCCGACCGGCGCCATCGTCTTCGGCAGCAAGGACGAGATGAAGGTGCATGCCGATGAACGCATCGTCGACCTCAAGTCCCGAGGCTACGAGAACGCTGGGCTGTACGACCCTGATGGCGTAGGGGGGACCCATGTGATGTACGTACTGCACCATGCCGATACACCCAAGCTGTATGCCGGGCTGCCGGACCAGCCGGTGATCAGCCCGCTGGTGGGGTTGTGGAAGGGCTTCACCAAACCTCTAGCCTTGCTGGCCATGGGGGCTGCGGTACTGGCCGGCTTCTTCCACTACGTACGGGTCGGGCCGCAGCGTGTCGAGGAGGACGAGCAACCTGCAGCGTCCGACACCAGCGTGCACCAGGTAGACCCGGCAGTGCATGTGTTCGACCCGAACAAGTCCGATGGGCAAGGGGAGCAGCGGCCATGAACGACAACAAGCCTATCCTGCGTTACAACGCCAACGAGCGCAGCAACCACTGGATAGTGGCGATCCTGTTCTTTCTGGCGGGCCTGTCGGGGCTGGCGCTGTTTCACCCCGCCTTGTTCTGGCTGAGCAATCTGTTCGGCGGCGGGCCATGGACGCGCATCCTGCACCCTTTCCTGGGTGTGGCGATGTTCGTGTTCTTCCTGGGCCTGGTGGTGCGTTTCTGGCGTGCCAACTTCATTACCGCCAACGACCGCCTGTGGTTGCGAAGAATCGATCGAGTCATGCGCAACCAGGAGGAAGGGGTGCCTGCCATCGGCAAGTACAATGCCGGGCAGAAGCTGCTGTTCTGGACGCTGCTGGTGTGCATGCTGGTCCTGATGGTCAGTGGGGTGGTGATCTGGCGCGCTTACTTCAGTCACTTCTTCGACATCGGCGCCATACGCCTGGCCACCTTGCTGCATGCCTTCGCAGCGTTCGTGCTGGTGCTCAGCATCATCGTGCACATCTATGCCGGTATCTGGATCAAGGGGTCGGTAGGCGCCATGCTGCATGGCTGGGTCAGCCGGGCTTGGGCGCGCAAGCATCATGAACTGTGGTATCGCGACGTGACCGGTGACAAAACGCCAACCGAGCACCGACGAAAAGAAGGATGAACGATTGAGTACCGTACTTGAACCTGGGCAGATCGAAGCATCGGCCGTCATGCCGCCGTTTCTGCACCTGCCGCCAGGCAACCTCTTCGACGTGCGGGCGGCTCGCCTGGAGCGCCTGGCCCAGGGCCATGCCATGGGCGACTATTTGCTGTTGATCGCGCGGCTATGCCGAATCCAGCAGCAGCTTGTGGATAAACCGCCTAGCGCGCTGCCTGTTGCCCAGGAGCGCCAACGCCTGTGCATAAGTCACGGGCTACCGCCCCTGGCGGCTGACAGCCTTGTGCGCGAAGGCGCATGGCTGGGTTGGTTGCAGGCGCTGCTCGATCATTTCGATGAGCCGGGCCAAGGCCCGCTGCAAGAAGCTCTGCACACGCTGCGCATCAGTGACGATACCCAGCGCAAGGGTTGGGCAATTGCCCTGCTCAGCGGCCAGTACGATGCCGTGCCCCCTGCACTGGTGCCGTTCGTGGGTGCAGCCCTGCAGGCTGCCTGGTCAAGCTGGTTGCTGGCACTGCCAAGCACCGAACTCAAGCCCGCTGCCAGCCTTGCCCAATGCCCGGCATGCGGTTCGCCGGCCATGGCGGGCGTGGTACGCAACCGTGGCAAGCACAACGGCTTGCGTTACCTTGCCTGTTCGTTGTGCGCCTGCGAGTGGCACGTGGTGCGGGTCAAGTGCGTGTATTGCGACTCCAGCAAAGACCTGCGCTACAGCGCGCTCGACGATGACCGTCACGGGCCCGGCAAGGCGCCGCTGCGCGCCGAGTGTTGCCCAGGGTGCAACAGCTACCTCAAGCAACACTACCTGGAAAATGACGCAGCAGCCGAAGCCTTGGCCGACGACCTGGCCAGCCTGGCCCTGGACATGCGCCTGGACGAGGAGGGGTACCATCGTCTGGCACCCAACCTGATGGTCTCGCCCGGCTAGCGGTTGATTGTCTACACTGTGAGACCGAGTTGCCTTGCGCTGGCAAGCGCCCTTGACACGGATTTCGAAGGTTCTCGAACCTGCGGATGTCTGCGTTACCGTCGCTTGCCTTCCACAAGGCCAGCAGACAATGGACCCGTCCAAGGTAGTACCGCATGTCCTCCAGCTTAGCCAGCGTCACGCCTCGCCTGCCTTCCATCGATACACTCCTGCGCCACCCGGCTTGTCTAGCGCTGATCGAGCGTTACGGCCGTGAAGCTGTTCTGTCGACCTTGCGGCACTTGCTGGACGATTTGCGCGACCTCGTCCGCAATGGCCAGCTCGGTGCTGCCGAGGTGGCGCCCGAGGTACTGCTGGGCCGCGCCGGCGAACGCCTCGATGTCAACCAGCGCAGCCAGGTTCGCCGCGTGTTCAACCTCACTGGCACGGTGTTACACACCAACCTGGGCCGCGCCTTGCTGCCTGAAGAAGCCATCGAGGCCATGGAGTGCGCAGCGCGCTACCCGCTGAACCTCGAGTTTGACTTGAGCACGGGCAAGCGCGGTGATCGCGATGACCTGATCGAGGGGTTGATCCGCGAACTGACCGGCGCCGAGGCCGTCACCGTGGTGAACAACAATGCAGCCGCTGTGTTGCTGGCGCTCAACAGCCTGGGCGCCCGCAAGGAAGGCATCATCTCCCGTGGCGAACTGATCGAGATCGGTGGCGCCTTCCGGATACCCGACATCATGGCCCGGGCTGGCGTCAGGTTGCATGAGATCGGCACCACCAACCGCACCCACGCCCGCGACTACGAGGCCGCCATCAGCCCGCGCACCGGGTTGCTGATGCGCGTGCACTGCAGCAACTACAGCATCCAGGGCTTCACCACCCAGGTACCCACCACGGAGCTGGCCCGTATTGCCCGCCAGCACGGCCTGCCGCTACTCGAGGACCTGGGCAGTGGCAGCCTGCTGGACCTCACGCGCTGGGGACTACCGGCCGAACCGACGGTGCGCCAGGCATTGAGCGATGGCGCCGACATTGTCACCTTCAGTGGCGACAAGCTGCTGGGCGGCCCGCAAGCGGGGATCATCGTCGGGCGCAAGGACTTGATCGCCAGGATCAAGAAGAACCCGCTCAAGCGCGCCTTGCGCGTGGATAAGATCACCCTAGCCGCCCTGGAGGCAGTACTGGCGCTGTACCGCAACCCTGATCGCCTGGCCGAGCGCCTGCCCAGCCTGCGCCTGCTCACGCGTGCCCAGGCAGAGATTCATACCCAGGCCCTGCGCGTGGCGCCAGCGTTGCAAACCTGCCTGGGCGAGCAGTGGTGCGTCAGCGTACAGCCGACGCTGGGCATGATCGGCAGCGGCAGCCAGCCTGTCGCACGCTTGCCCAGCGCCGCCTTGTGCGTGCGTGCGCAGGTGTCCAAGCGTCTGCGCGGGCGCAGCCTGCATGCCTTGGAGCGCGCGCTGCGCGAGTTGCCGGTGCCGGTGCTTGGGCGCATCGACGACGATGCACTGTGGCTGGACCTGCGCCAGCTGGACGATGAACCCCAATGGCTGGCGCAGCTGCCAGGCCTGCAATTGGGGGCCTTGCAGTGATTGTCGGGACCGCCGGGCACATCGATCACGGCAAGACGGCGCTGCTGCAAGCGCTTACGGGCCAGGCCGGGGACCACCGCCAGGAGGAACAAGCCCGTGGCATGACCATCGACCTGGGTTATCGCTACGCGTCGCTGGCCGAGCAGGCGCCACTGACTGGCTTCATCGACGTGCCGGGCCATGAGCGATTTATCCACAACATGCTGGCCGGTGCCCACGGTATAGACCTGGTGCTGCTGGTGGTGGCGGCAGACGATGGGGTCATGCCGCAGACCCGCGAGCACCTGGCGATCATCGAACTGTTGGGCATTCCCCAGGCGCTGGTGGCCATCAGCAAGTGCGACCGGGTCGAGCCCGCACGCGTGGAAGCGGTGAAGCAGCAAGTCAGCCAACTGCTGGCGCCTGGCCCGTATGCCGACGCGCCGCAATTTCCCGTATCCAGTACCGCGGGCACCGGTATCGACGCCTTGCGCCAAGCCCTGCTGGCGGCAGCGCCCCATGCCCGCCGTCGCAGTGTGGCCGGAGGCTTTCGCCTTGCCGTGGACCGGGCGTTCGCCGTCACGGGCGCGGGGGTAGTGGTGACTGGCACGGCGCTGGCAGGGCGGATCACCGCTGGCGATACGTTGCTGCTGGGCAAGGCCGGCAGGCCGGTGAGGGTGCGCGGTTTGCATGCCCAGAATCAGCCCGCGCTGGTGGCGGAGGCAGGGCAGCGTGTGGCGCTCAACATAGCCGCCGAGCGCCTGGCGGTGGACCAGATACGCCGAGGAGATTGGCTGGTGCCGCAGTGGTTGCACGCGCCCAGCACACGCATCGATATTGACTTGAGCCTGCTGCCCGGCCAAGCCCGTGCCTTCGAGCATTTCAGTGCGGTGCACGTGCACTTGGGCACCCAGGACGTAACTGCCAGGGTGGCTTTACTCGAAGGGCAGAGCTTGGCGGCCGGGCAGCGCATGTTCGCACAGTTGCTGCTCAACGCCCCCTTGCAAGCGGTGCATGGCGACCGCCTGGTGCTGCGCGATCAGCGCGCTCAGTACACGCTTGGCGGCGGCACGGTCCTGGACCCGTTCGCCCCCAGTCGACAACGCCGCAGCGCCGAAAGGCTGCAACAGTTGCAGGTGCTGCGCGACTGTGCGGGCCTTGAGCAGGCCTTGCCGGGTTTGCTTGCCAGCGCACCGGGTGGGCTGGACCCACAGCGCCTGGAGCGACAGTTCAATCGCCTGCGTGACAGCTGGCAATTACCCGACGACGTACTCGTGATCGCCACCCGCCAAGGCCAGTTGCTGTTCGCCGCAAGGCAATGGCAGGCGCTCAAGCAACGTGTGCTGGCCCAACTGGCGGCCTTTCATGAGCAGGAGCCCGATCAATTAGGCCCGGACCGTGACAGGCTGCGCCGTTTCGCTTCGTTGCCATTGGACAGACCGGGGTTCGTCAGTTTACTTGAGCAGTTGCTGGCCGAGGGCGCAGTGGCCAGCAGCGGCCCCTGGCTGCACTTGCCTGATCATCAGGTCCAGCTCAGTGCCGCAGATGAGGCGCTCTGGGCCCGCCTGCAGCCCAGACTGCTGGCCGCAGCCTACGATCCGCCTTGGGTCAGGACGTTGGCGAGCGAGGAAAAGTGCGCTGAGGCCGATGTACGCCTGCTACTGCGCAAGCTCGCACGCCTGGGGCTGCTGCACCAGGTGGTGCGGGACCTGTTCTACCCAGAACCGACTCTACAGCGTATGGCAGAGCTGCTGCAGCGTCACATGGGTGACACGCCGGTAGTGCAGGTTGCTGCATTTCGCGATATGTTGGGCATCGGTCGCAAGCGCAGTGTACAGATCCTGGAGTATTTCGACCGGATCGGCCTGACCCGCAGGGTCGGCGATCAGCGGTACATCCGCAGTGACAGTGCCCTGGCCCGCTAGCAGGCCAGGCACCCACTTCAAGGAAGGCAATCGCGCCCGGTGGCGCGGCCGGGCTTCAAACCCGGTTGGGGACGGCATCCGTTCCCGGGCAGGTTCGACTCCCGCTGCCTTCCGCCACTTCTAGCGTTCGCCGCACAGGTCCAGGGCAAACCACTGCTCGGCCTCATCCACGTCCAGCCCGGCACCCAACAGCGCGAACATCTTGCCAAGGGCCGCCTCCCGCGTCATGCCGCCCCCGCTGACCAGGCCTGCTGCCCGCAGGCGGCTACCGGCGGCATAGGTATCAAAGACCACGTCGCCTTCCGGGCACTGGGAAATGGCCACCAACATGACCCCACGCTCGCGTGCTGCACGCAAAGTGTCGAGCAGCGCCTGATCATCGGACGGCCCAGTGCCGCTGCCATAGCATTCCAGCAACAAGCCCTGCACGCCGCTGCCGAGCAAAGCGTCCAGATGACCGGCCTGCAAACCAGGGAACACCGGCACCACCGCAAGGTTTACGCGCTGACGGGGCTGCTGGTAACCCAAGTGTGCCGGCAAGGGGGCTACGTGCTCGCTCTGGCGGTGGCGCGGCAGGGCTGCAAAGGCATCGAACGCTTCGCTGCGCAGCTTCGAGGCGCGGCAACCGTGCAGCAGCTTCCCCGCGAAGTACAGCTGCACGCCCGCTTCAAGGGGGTGATCGAACTGGCGCAGTGCACCGCACAGGTTGTCCCAGGCATCGCTGCCAGGTGCGCCTGCCGGCAGCATCGAGCCGGTCAGCAGGATGGGAACCGGCAGCCCCAGCAACAGGAACGACAGTGCCGCTGCACTGTAGGCCAGGGTGTCGGTGCCATGCAGTACCAGTACCGCATCATGGTCACGGACCCGCACGGCATCGACGATCGCATCACGCATCGCCAGCCAGTTGTGCTGCTGCATGTTGGCACTGTCGAGCAGTGGGTCCAGTTCCTGGAGCGTCCAGGTGATTTCGGGGGCGTCGGCCATCACGGCGAAATGATCGCGCATGCGGGACTCGAAGCCGCCCGATGGGGCGAGGCCTTCCGGGGTTTCGAGCATGCCGATGGTGCCACCGGTGTAGAGCACGAGGAGGTTCTTTACTGCGCGCATGGAAAGCGTCCGTAGCGATGAACGGGAAAGAAGAGCCGCGCTTTGGAGGGAAGGCTAGTGGGGCCGCAATGCGGCCCCTGGTGACTCAAACAACTGGCACAACCCTCGCTGGGGCGGCTGGCGATGTCAGCCTATCAGCGCAGCGGCTGAGCCTGGCCTACAGCTTTGTCAGCGGCTGTTTCCACCTGCGGATTGGCAGGCCATGCATTACGGTCCAGGTCCAGGTCGGCGAACTTGGCCGAATCGAACACGGGCTGCTTGATGCCAGCCTTGCGCTGGTCATCGTAGTCGCGCATCACACGCAGGCCGACCTTGAACAGCAAGGCCAGGGCCATCAGGTTGACGAAGGCCAGGCACGTCATGGTGATGTCGGCGAAGGCGAACACGGTGGTCAGGTCCTGCATGGAGCCCCATACCACCAGCGCCAGTACCAGGGCACGGAAGCCCATCAATACAGCCCGGTTACGGCTGAGGAACTGCAGGCTGTTCTCGCCCAGGTAGTAGTTGTAGAGGATGCAGGTGAACACGAACAGCGACAGCGCCACGCTCACGAAGATACGGCCCCAGTCGCCTACCACGGCAGCCAGCGAGTTCTGGGTCAGGACAATGCCGTCACCCTCGAAACCAGGGGTGTAGAAGCCCGACAGCAGGATCAGCAGCGCGGTGCAGGTGCAGATCACGAACGTATCGAGGAACACGCTGAACGCCTGTACCACGCCCTGGGCACCTGGGTGCTTCACGGCTGCGACGGCGGCCACGTTCGGTGCACTGCCAAGGCCCGCTTCGTTGGCGAATACGCCACGCTTCACGCCCATGACGATGGCGCTGCCCAGCAGGCCGCCGAACGCGGGGTCAAGACCGAAAGCGCTCTTGAAGATGGTCTCGAGCATGGCCGGCACGTGTTCGATCTGGGTGCCGATCACGTACAGGGTCACGCCGATGTAGGCCAAGGTCTTGATCGGTACGAGCAGGTCGGACACCGCCGCGATGCGCTTGATGCCACCAATGAAGGTGATGGCCAGCAGCACTGCCAGCACGATGCCGGTGTGGCGCGGATCGAAGTGGAAGGCGTTTTGCAGCGAGTGGGTCACGGTGTACGACTGCAGGCCGATGAAGGCGAAGCCATAGGTGACCAGCAGCAGGATCGAGAAGACGATCGCCATGCCTTTGTACTTCAGGCCATGCTGAATGTAGTAGGCCGGGCCGCCACGGTACAGGCCATCGCCGTCGGCGCGCTTGTACACCTGGGCCAGGGTACATTCGAAGAAGCTGCTCGACATGCCCACCAGCGCGGTGACCCACATCCAGAACACGGCACCTGGGCCGCCCAGGGTCACGGCGATGCCGACACCGGCAATGTTACCGGCGCCCACGCGGCCGGCCAGGCTCAGCATCAGGGCCTGGAATGAACTCAGTTGGCCTGCCTGGCCACGCAGCGATTCCTTGAACACACCAAACATGTGTGCGAAGTGGCGGAACTGGACGAACCGGGAACGGAGGGTGAAGTAGCTACCCAGCCCCACGATCAGCACGATGAGCAGTTTCCCCGAAAGGAAATCGTTGAGTACTTCGAGCATTGGAAAATGACCTCGATTCTTATTCTTCGTGTGGAAAGACCAGCGGCCGGCAGGCGTGCCGCTATTCGTTGGGGCGCATGGTTGGCCATGACAAGAGTCGTTACAATTTCGCGGCTTGGTCTTAATTGATGCGACTTGATGCTAAACTGGCGCCATTCGCGTCACGTAGGCTATTGTCATGAGCGAGCATTTCGCTACCAATCTCAAGCTGGCTTGCAGCCACTACCGCTCTATCTCCGAAGTTTGCCGCCAACTGTCGATCAATCGCGCCCAGTTCAACAAATACCTGAGCGGGCAAAGCCGTCCGACGGCTTACAACCTCAAACGCATTGGCGATTTCTTCGGGGTGGAGGAATACGAGCTTGACCTGCCCGCCGATCAGTTTTCACGCTTGATCGGCGCGCGAGTACCGTCCTCGGTCGAGCAAACCGGCGATCCGATCAGCGAGCTGTTTCGACCTCTGCATGATCACGCGGGCAACTTGTCGCGTTACTGCGGGTATTACTTCGAGTACTCCAATTGCATGTCGGTGCCGGGTACGGTCCTGGTATCACTGGTGCATCTGTGGGAGGAGGGCGGGCGCTTTCTGTTCGAGCGCCAGGAGCGGCAGGAGCGGTCGAGCGCAACGGACCAGCATGCCGAAGTGCGTTGTCGGTACCTGGGGGCTGCTTTTCAGTTGCAGGACCGGGTGTTCCTGATCGACTACGAATCGCTTACCTACAACGAGATGAGCCAGACCATTCTCATCCCCAGCTTCAAAAGCCGTATCACCCGCCTCAACGGCCTCAAGGCCGGCGTGTCCAGCGGCGACCGGCGCAATCCCGCCTGTACCCGAGTGGTGTGGGAGTACCTGGGGCAGGAGATCAATCGCATCAACGCCTACCGCCAGGTAAAACTGTACCGGCCTGATGACCCTCGCATAGATGAAGACATCCGCGAGCGGTTGGATGTGGGCCCGCTCAGGAATGGGTTGTTTGAAGTCGAGTAGGGAGCAATTCGTTAAACAGCATCAAGAATGAAGTCCGTCACAATGCTTGTGACCTGATCGGCGATATCCGGGTTAGCCCGCAAATAGGAGGGGATGCCGTGATCGCAGTTTTCAAGAATGAGGCACTGAAAACGCTCTGGCGCAGTCGAGTGTGTTAGGGCGCTGATTAGTTCTGCAGGTATGGGGCTGTACCGTTCTGCGCCTGCGTGCCACACGTGGCCCGCGCCTGTGCCAGGGGGTCTTGAGAGATGACGCGAGTCAAGCCCATCGTGCTCGCCGATCAGCAACAGAACTCGGCCCGGAAATCGTTCAAGAAAGAGGTAGCTGTCGCAATCGAAAAATGCGAAGGGCTTTCTGATGGCCGCCGAAAATGCCGGGCCAAATGGCAGTGAGTAGGCGCTGTCTGGATAGATCGCAGGGCAGACAAGGATAAGCGTGTCCACATGCGGCAACTGTGCTGCCATTTTCAATGCCAAGGCTGCGCCGAGGCTGTGACCAATCAGGGTTCGGCACTCAAGCGCGATATGCGAATGAAAGCGCCATGCTTCTTCAAGGTTTATAACCAGCGAAGGCGCTGCTGCACCTGGTGCGCTGGCTAGACTATGCCCTGACAAGTTCGCCGTGAGCGAGCCGATACCTGCAGCCTGTAGGCGGTAGAGCAGTGGATTGAGCCGAGTAAAATCGGACCGAGCGCCCGCCAGTACAAAAACAGGTGCTGCGCGTTGCATATCGGGTACTAGCAGACGGGCCTGTTGTTCGTAGCTTCCGAATCCTTCGTCGATAAACCATTCCATGCCTGGAGCGGGTTCTTCATATTGCCATTTCAGGCGCCCGCAGGAGTAGGCTTGCATGTGCGAACAGTCTCTACGAAAGGCGTGTTAGCCAGTTACTGATAGGGTTGTGCGGCTCGGTAAGCAGTTCGAGCAGCATGAGGATGCAGCCGCTTACCAACCGCGGTTTTACGAACATGACCAAGAGCGTAGCGCGCTGCCTGTGCTTGGCTAGCTATGCATCTAACAAGGCAGCAAGGGCCCTCTTCAGCACTACTGAGGCCAGCCGAATCTGCAATTCAAAGCCCTTTCGCTGAGGTGTGGAAGTCAGTCATTGCCTAATGCATCGTAGGGCTTTTCTCCGAATGATTTTTCCATCGTTTTTGGGGCGTCGGCACTGCCACCACTTGCAGCATCCGCATGCCCCACGTTGGACTTCCCCGCCCGGAAACCGCAAAATGGCCGCTTTCCCTTACAACCTCCGGATCTGCTGACTCTATGCGTATGCGCCTAATGCTGTTGGGTGGTGGCAATGCCCTCGGGCAAGCGCTGATTCGTCTTGGGGCCGAGGAGGACATCGCTTTCATGGCGCCGCGCCCTCCAGAGGAGGGCTGGGCGCCTGCCAGCCTTACCCAGTTGCTCGACGATCATCGTCCCGACGCCGTGGTCAACCTGGCGTATTACTTCGACTGGTTCCAGGCCGAGTCGGTCAGCGAGCAGCGTCTGGCGCTTCAGGAACGCGCCGTGGAGCGGCTGGCAGAGTTGTGCCAGCACCACCAGATCACGCTGGTCCAGCCCTCGAGCTACCGCGTGTTCGATGGCTCGCGTGCCACCGCCTACAGCGAAAAGGACGAGCCTTTGCCGCTTGGCCTGCGCGGGCAGGCGCTCTGGCGTATCGAACAAAGCGTGCGTGCGGCCTGCCCGCAACATGTGCTGTTGCGGTTCGGCTGGGTGCTGGACGAAAGTATCGATGGCCTGCTTGGCCGTTTCCTGACGCGCGCCGAGCTACCCCAGGAATTGCTGCTGGCCGATGATCGGCGTGGCAACCCGACACCCGTCGACGATGCGGCCAGGGTCATTCTCTCGGTGCTCAAGCAACTGGACTGCAATTCGCCGTTGTGGGGTACCTACCACTACGCCGGGAACGAAGCGACCACGCCTGTGGCGCTAGGCCAGGCGATCCTCGCCGAGGCCGGCCAGCATCGACAGCTCGCGGTGCAGACGCCAACGCCGCAGGCCCATGCCGCGCGCCCGGATGCCAGCGAAGAGCCGCAGAACGCAGTGCTGGCGTGCAAGAAAATCCTTCACACCTTCGGTATCAAGCCCCGTGCCTGGCGTGCAGGCTTGCCGCCTCTTCTGGACCGGTTCTATCGCCATGGCTGATGCCCCCATCCTGATCACCGGCGGTGCCGGCTTCATCGGCTCTCACCTGAGCGACGCCTTGCTGGCGCGTGGCTACGCCGTGCGCATTGTCGACGACCTCTCCACGGGCAAGCGCGACAACCTGCAACTGGGCCACCCCCTGCTTGAGCTTGTCGAGGGGGACGTTGCCGACGCCGAATTGGTCCAACGCGCAGCGGCAGGCTGCCAGGCCGTGGTGCACTTGGCTGCGGTGGCCTCGGTGCAGGCTTCGGTCGACGATCCGGTGCGCACGCACCAGAGCAATTTCATCGGCACGCTCAACGTGTGCGAAGCCATGCGTGTTCACGGGGTGCGTCGCGTGTTGTTCGCGTCCAGTGCAGCGGTCTATGGCAACAACGGTGAAGGCCAGTCCATTGCCGAAGATACGCCCAAGGCGCCGCTGACACCGTATGCCGTGGACAAGCTGGCCAGCGAGCAGTACCTGGACTTCTACCGGCGCCAGCATGGGCTTGAGCCTGTGATATTCCGGTTCTTCAACATCTTCGGGCCGCGGCAGGACCCTTCCTCGCCTTATTCGGGCGTCATCAGCATCTTCAGCGAGCGTGCACTGCAAGGTCAGCCAATCACCGTGTTCGGTGACGGCGAGCAGACGCGGGACTTCCTGTATGTGGGTGACCTGGTACAGGTCATGGTGCAAGCGCTCGAGCAAGCGCAGGTCGAGGAGGGGGCCGTGAACATCGGTCTCAACCAGGCCACGTCACTGAACCAGATGCTCGCTGCGCTCCAGCAGGTGGTGGGCAGCTTGCCCGCAGTCAGCTATACCACGCCGCGCTCGGGCGACATCCGCCATTCGCGTGCGGACAACAGGCGGTTGCTGGCTCGCTTCGACTTCAAGCGGGCCACCTCGATGGTGGAGGGCCTGTCCCGGTTGTTGGGCAAGCTCCGTTAGCAACCGATGGGCGCCCAGTCCGGCGCTCAGTACGACAGTAACGAAACGGGGCGGCCTTGGCCGCCCCGTGTGTTTTGCAGCGCTCGATCAGAACTTGTAGCCCAGGCCGACCATGTAGACCCAAGGGTCCACGTCCACGTCGACCTTGGTCTTGCTATAGCCCAAGGCGCTCGGGCCGTTCACGCTGGCCTTGGTGTCGATGTCCACATACCAGACAGCGGCGTTGACCAGCAGGTTGTCGGTGATCATGTAGTCCATGCCCAGCTGGCCGGCGAACCCGACCGAATCCTGCAGTTTCAGGTTGCTGAACCCTTGTTGCTTGCGGTTGCTGCTCAGGTCTTCATCGAAGAACAAGGTGTAGTTGATGCCCACGCCCGCATAGGGTTGGAACTTCGACGACGCCTCCATCGGGTAGTACTGCAACGAAAGGGTCGGCGGCAGTTGCTTGATGTCGGCCAGCTTGCCATCCAGCCCACCGCCCAGCCCTTTCACCCCTACCGTGTGCTTGAACGGCGTGGCTGCCAGCAATTCCAGGCCAATGTGGTCGGTGAGCATGTAGGCGAATGCCAGACCCAGCTGGGTATCGCTGTCCAGGGTCGCCTTGGTGCCTGCCACCTTGTTGCCGTCGAACTTCAGGTCGCTGCTGCTCTCGTTGGGCGCGGTGGTGATGGCGCCAGCACGTACGATGAAATCACCGGGTTGATAAGCGTGCGCAGCCGGGGCGGTGAGTGCCAGGGCCACGAGTGAGGCACCGAGCAAGGACTTGTTCATGGAAGCTCCCAAAGGACGTTGATAATCGTGTAGTCCAATGGTACGGATGCAACTAAACAGAAAGTTTGACCCAGCTCAAAGAAGCGTCTGCACCGGCCTTCGGAAGGCTCATCTGAGTTCGTAGGCGTAGATCTTCTCGGCTTCCATCTGGTAACCCGCCTCAGCCAGTTCGCTGCTCGAGGGTTTGACATGCATCGTGCCCTCTATCCAGTAGGGCTGATACAGATCTTCGACCCTTACGCCCATTTCACTGACGATGTGCACAATCTGGTTCGACGGGGGCGGGGGCACGTGGATGCACGCACCGTAGTACGGCACCAGCAGAAATTCGGTGGTGCGGCCTTGCTCATTGACCTCCAGCGGCACGATGTAGCCCGGCAGCTTGATCTGCTGGCCATCGAGGCTGTTCACCACGGGTGCAGCAGGCGCCTGCTGGCGCGCGGCCGGGGCGGACTCGGCAGACAGTGCATCGCTGAGCTGCGACATGTCATGCAGGGGCGCCAGTTGCGGCGCGACGACCGGTGCGCCTTCGGGGATCAGGGCGGGCCAGTCGAGCTCTCTGGGCTGCGATGCCCATGCAGGTACCGCAAGCATCACGAGCAGCGAAAAAAGCAGGCGCCGGGCGGGGCTACCGGTTGGCAGGCGGGCCCCCATACGGCATGTCCATGCGCTTGCAAGCGCATGGAGAGCCCCGAGGCAGGCAGTGAGAAATCGGATCATCACAGGCTCTCAAAGGTGGATCGACAAACCATCTGCCAACGACTGCCGATAGGCTCGCCATGCCGGAACGCTGCCCATCAACAGCGCTGCGCCAAGGATGATAGCCAGCAACGACCATTCATGCGTGCTGGGCCAGGCCAATGGCAGGTACAAGCCATAGTTGGCCTGCACGTAACCCTGGGCCAGGGCGATGCCGGCGTACAGCAGGCCAAGCCCGGCAACGATCCCGGCCGTTGCCAGAGCCAGAGCCTCAAGTACCAGCAGCCCGGCGATGTGCCATGGTCGTGCACCTACCGAGCGCAGGATCGCCATTTCCCGGCGGCGCTCGTTCAGACTGGTAAGAATCGCCGTGAGCATGCCGATCAGCCCGGTCAGCACAACGAACAGCGAGACCACGAACAGGGCTTGTTCGGCAGTGCCCATCAGGCTCCACAACTCCTGCAACGCCACCCCCGGCAAAATCGCCAACAGCGGCTCGCTGCGGTATTCATTGATTTCGCGCTGCAGGCTGAAGGTGGCGATCTTGTTGTTCAAGCCCAGCATGAACGCCGTGATCGCAGCGGGTTGCAGGTCCATGCCACGCGCCTGTTCTGCACTGATGCGTCCCGCACCTCGGGCCGGCACCCCGTTGTGCCAGTCGATATGGATCGCCTCCATGCCGGCCAGGCTGATGTACAAGGTGCGGTCAACCGGCGTGCCGGTGCGCTTGAGTACACCGACCACGGTAAATGGTTTGTCGTCGTGCTTGACCAGGCTGATCGCCGCCACGCCATGGGCCAGCACCAGTTTGTCGCCCAGCTTGTAGTGCAAGGCGTCGGCAACCTCCGCGCCCAGTACCACTTCGAAAGGATCGTCGGCAAATTCCCGGCCCTCGCGCAACGCCAGGTGCTGCTTGCGCCCGTACTGATAGTGGTCGAAATAGGCGCCGGTGGTGCCCATCACCCGGTAGCCGCGGTGCGAGTCGCCCAGCGAGATGGGGATCGCCCACTTCACCCGTGGGTCCTGGGCGTAGTGCTGGTAGCTGTCCCAGCGTATGTTGTTGGTGGCATTGCCGATGCGAAACACCGAGTACAGCAGCAGGTTCACCGAACCTGAACGCGCACCGACAATCAGGTCAGTACCACTGATGGTGCTGGCAAAGCTGGCGCGGGCTTCGGTGCGCACCCGTTCGACAGCCAGCAGCAGGCAAACCGACAAGGCGATGGCAAACGCGGTCAGAAAGGCGGTGAAGCGGCGGTTGGCCAGGCTGGCCAGGGCAAGGCGAAGCAGGTACATCATGCCTCCCGGGGCTTGGCGGCGCGATTGAGCTCGGCCAGGGACAGGTGTCGGTCGAACAGCGGGGCCAGGCTCTGGTCATGACTGACGAACAGCAGGCTTGATCCTGCCGCGCGGCATTCGTTGAACAGCAGGGCGATGAACGCTTCGCGGGTATCGGCATCCAGCGCTGATGTGGGTTCATCGGCGATCACCAGCTCGGGTTGGCCGATCAAGGCGCGGGCGGCGGCGACGCGTTGCTGCTGGCCGATCGACAGGCTGTCGGCTCGCCGCGTGAGCAACTGCGGATCGCCCAGGCCCAAGTGGGCAAGCAATTCGCGGGCGGCCTGGTCGACGCTACCGTGGCGCTCGACGGCACGCTGGGCGCGGCTGCGCGAGAAACGACAGGGCAGCTCGACATTTTCCCGCACCGAGAGAAACGGCAGCAGGTTGAATTGCTGGAAGATGTAGCCGGTGTGGTCCACACGGAAACGGTCGCGGGCACCTTGGCCGAGTAGGGCCAAGTCCTGTCCAAGCAGTTGGATTCGCCCACGGCCTGGCCGGTTGACCCCGCCGAGCAGGCCCAGCAGTGTGGTCTTGCCACTGCCGCTTGGGCCCTTGAGAAACACGGCTTCACCGGCTTGCAGTTCAAAGGCCGGGATATCCAGCAACGGCGGTTGTCCCGGCCAGGCGAACGCCAGGTCTTGCAGGTGGATCAGCGGCTGGTTCATTCAGAGTGTGACCACAGCCTTGGTTGGCGAGGTTTCCACCCCCTTCTGGCCGTTCGGGCCGATCAATTGCACATTGATTTTCTGCGTGGCGGGGAAGGCCTTGAACAGCGGCGACAGGTCGATCTGAGTGAGTTTTTCGGGCGCTGTGCAGGTGAGTTGGTAATGGGCGTTGATGTCGCTGTGAACGTGGCCTTTTTCGTGCTCGTCGGCATCATCGTCCGCCTTGGCGGCATCCCCAAACAGCGGGCTTTGCAGTTCTTGCTGGTCTGGTGTGCAACCCGCGGCCGCCGTCAAGGCGAACAACTTCAGGGGCTGTTCCAACTGCTGACGCACCGCGGCCACCTTGGCCTTGTCGGCATCGCTGCTGGCCATGTGCTCGAAGCCGACCAGGTTCATCGCCGGGCTGTCCAGCTCAAGCTCCAGGGTATTGCCGTCAAGCACGGCATTGAGCTTGGCCACGCCATGCTCATGGGCGGCAAGCGTGCCATGGCCGTGATCATGCTCATGTTCTCCGTGGGCATGGGCCGTCATGGCCAATGGCAAGCAGGCGAAGGGCAAGGCGAGCAGCAGACGACGCATGGGCGACTCCAGGAGCGGATTGTAGGATTAGTTATGTTATAACGATTGTTTGGCAGGCCGCCAGCCTCGTGGCTCAGGTTTCATGTTGCGGTAGCATGGCGACAATGACTTGAGCGAGGACCTACAGTGAGAATTCGTGGAACGATCGGTAAGTGGCCGGTGGACTTGACCATCGAGCTTGATCCCCAGGAATGGGCGCAGTTGGCACGGCCAGCCGAACAGCTCCCCGCTTCGACACCCCAGCCAGCTGCCGCGGTGCCTCCCGCAGCAGCAAAGGATGATGGGCCGTGGCGGGTAGCCTGCGAATTATTGCGCACGGCTGGCCGGATGGAGGGGCCTGAGCTGCTTGAGCATTTGCAGGGCCTCACGGGGGACTTTGGCGCAGCCAAGCGGTTGCTGGTGCGGTTGCGGCACCATGGGCAAGTGCGGGTGTTCAGTGAGGGCGAAACGCCGGTGTATGTGTGGCAGGCCGGCGAAAAGGCGTAGACGACCTCGAACGGCGTGACAAGCGTGTCAGTGGCCGGCTCACGGGGCAAGGCGGAGCAACCCAGGCAACAGGTGCTGGGCCTGATCAGTACCGAGCCGCTCGTATCCCAGAGCAGAGTTTGAGCACTAGGGCATGAGCAGGGTGGCGTACCTTGCTCATGCCTCCACGCCTGATAAGCGTCAGTACATCGCTGCAAACAGCTTACGGCGATACGTACCCACCAGCGGATGGGCACTGCCGAGCAACTCGAACACCTGTAGCAATGCTTTGTGTGGCAGCCCGTTCTCGTAACCGCGATTGCGCTGGAACAGCTTGAGCAGGCTTTCGAGCGCGGGCTCGTACTGCTGGCGTGCCAACTGCTGAATGCACAGTTGATACGTGGCTTCGTCATCCTGTGGATTCTGCGCCAGGCGACTTTTCAGGTCGGCAACCTCCGGCAGGCTGGCGGCCTGGCGCAGGAACGTCAGTTGCGCCTTGGCGCCGGCCAGAGCGGCCTTGTGGTCCTCTGTCTTGACCGCATCCAGCACCACCTGGGCCTCGCCCAGTTCACCGCGCTCGGCCAGACAGCGGGCGTACAGAATCAGGCCTTCGGCGTTGCTGTTGTCCTCTGCAAGCAATTGCTGCAGCACGGCTTCGGCTTCGCCAAAGCGGCTTTCGGCGAACAGCGCCTGAGCCTGTTCCAGCGGCGAAGCGGTGGGTGGCGCCGGCAGCTGCACATGCGGCTCGAGCATGGCGCGGATCGCCGATTCCGGCTGGGCACCGGCAAAGCCGTCGACCGGCTGGCCATCCTTGAACAGCACCACGGTCGGCAGGCTGCGGATGCCGAATTGCGCCACTACCTGCTGCTCGACGTCACAGTTGATCTTGGCCAGCAGCAGTTCGCCCTGGTACTCCTCGGCAATTTTTGCCAGAAGGGGCATCAAAGCCTTGCACGGCGCGCACCATTCGGCCCAGAAATCGACCAGCACCGGCTTGTGGAATGAGTTCTCGATCACCAATTGCTGGAACGTGGCATCGGTGGCATCGAAGATGTATGGGGTGTCCTGGCTCATCGCGACTCTCGCAAATCCGTGAATGGCACCACTATAAAGGCTCGCGGCTGGCGTGGTACAGGCTGACCCGGCGGAATTCGTGCGGCTCGGCCAGGTCCGGAAGGGTCAAGGCGTCGAGCACCCCGAGCGATCGGTACAAAGGGTGGCTGAAGTCCCGCACGCGCGAGTCGGCTACCAGTACCTGTCGGCCCCGGTCGAGGAAGGCATCGAGCAGCGGCAGGTTGGCGCGGTCGTAGAGCACATCGGCCACCAGGATCAGGTCAAAACGGTCACCTTCGGCAAAAAAGTCGCTGCTGTAGCCCAGTTCCACCTCGTTCAAGGCGGCGTTGGCACGGCAGGCGTCCAAGGCGAGCGGATCAAGGTCGCAGGCCACGACCTCCAGCGCACCTGCACGGGCGGCGGCAATGCCAGCGATGCCGGAACCGGCGCCAAAATCGAGCACCCGCTTGCCGGCTACCCACTCCCGATGCTCGGCCAGGTAGCGCGCCATGGCCAGGCCACTGGCCCAGCAGAAGCTCCAGTACGGCGGGTCTTCGAGAATGCGCCGGGTTTCTTCACTGCTGAAGGCGCGGTCCATGTTCTGGTCATCGATCAGCCATAGTTTCAACGCGCAGCCGGGCAGGTCGCTGATCACCAGCCGTGCTTCGCCAATCAGGCCGCTCAGGGCCTGTTGCAATGCCACTGGCGCCACTTACGGTGCCTTTTCGAACTGCAGCGGGCCGGTGGCCTGGGTCTGTGCCTGGGTGATGCGCAGCGGCGGCAAGTGCATGATCAACTGGCCAGAGCGGCTGGCTCGTCCGCGCAGCTCCACCCTGGCGCCGGCCGGAAATGCCTCGGGATTGAAGCGCAGCTGGTAGGGCAAGGCCTGTCCGGTACCCGGCAGGGTGCTACTGGCCAGCAGCTGTTGCGGCCGATCGCGCTCATCGATCACCAGCAGGGCAAGTTCCACCTCTGCGCCTGCGGGGATTCCAAGCAACGTGCCGCTCAGCTCGCGCTGATAAGCCGGCAAGGGGCCAAGCGGCTGGGCCTTTTTGGCCACCTTGGCGGGCGCCGGGGCAGGCGGTTGTTCGGTCTTGGGCCGGTCACTGCCGCAGGCGGTGAGCAGGGCGGCGCAGCACAGCACGGCAAGCGCGCGAAGAGGCATGGGGTAGTCCTTCAGGGGCAGAATTGCATGGATGTTAACCCCTTTGGCTTGTCTTGCCAGTGGGATGCGCTACCATGGCCCTCCCTTTTTTTGTTGCCTGCCACCATGCACTGTCCGTTTTGCGGTGCCAACGACACCAAGGTCATCGACTCGCGCCTGGTCGCCGAGGGCGAGCAAGTGCGGCGCCGTCGCGAATGCGTCGCCTGCGGCGAGCGCTTCACCACCTTCGAAACCGCCGAGCTGGTACTACCCCGGCTGATCAAGCAGGACGGTACTCGCCAGCCCTTCGACGAAGACAAGTTGCGGGCCGGCATGCAGCGTGCGCTGGAAAAACGCCCTGTCAGTGTCGAGCGCCTCGAAGCCGCCCTGGCCCACATCAAGAGTCGGCTGCGCGCCACCGGTGAGCGCGAGGTCAAGTCGCTGGTGGTGGGCGAGCTGGTGATGGGCGAGTTGCGCAAGCTCGATGAAGTGGCCTACATCCGCTTCGCCTCGGTTTATCGGCGCTTCCAGGACCTTGACGAATTCCGCGAAGAAATCGACCGCCTGGCCCGTGAGCCAGCCAAAGAGTGAGCATGCAAACCCCCGCAGCTGTGCTTGACGCCCATTACATGGCCCGCGCGCTTGAGTTGGCGCGCAAGGGGCTCTACACCACCCACCCCAACCCGCGTGTGGGCTGCGTCATCGTCCGCGATGGCGAGGTGGTGGGCGAGGGCTGGCATGTACGCGCCGGGGAGCCCCATGCCGAGGTGCATGCGCTTGCCCAGGCAGGCGAGCGTGCACGGGGCGGCTGTGCCTATGTCACCCTCGAACCCTGCAGCCACCATGGCCGTACGCCGCCGTGTGCCGAAGCCTTGGTCAAGGCCGGTGTGGCGCGGGTGGTGGCCGCCATGCAGGACCCGAATCCCCAGGTAGCCGGGCAAGGCCTGCAGCGGCTTGCCCAGGCCGGTATCGACGTGGTCAGCGGGGTGCTCGAAGC
Organism: Pseudomonas sp. xss_4; assembly: GCF_043104125.1. Lineage (NCBI taxonomy): Bacteria > Pseudomonadati > Pseudomonadota > Gammaproteobacteria > Pseudomonadales > Pseudomonadaceae > Pseudomonas > Pseudomonas sp. xss_4. Next base: position 89,366 of record NZ_JBICKJ010000096.1, on the reverse strand, counting down.
GCAGGCACGGGCACTCAACCCTGGGTTTCTCAAGCGCATGGAGCAGGGGTTGCCGTTCGTGCGTGCCAAGCTGGCCATGAGCCTGGATGGTCGTACCGCCATGGCCAGCGGCGAAAGCCAGTGGATCACCGGCCCTGCGGCGCGTTCTGCCGTGCAGCGCCTGCGGGCGCGCTCAAGCGTGGTGCTGACCAGTGCAAGCAGCGTGCTGGCTGACGGTGCACGCATGACGGTGCGTGGCGCCGAGTTGGGCCTGGACGCCGAAACCACCGCGCTTGCCCTGAGCCGGGCACCGCTGCGGGTGCTGGTCGATGGCCGTTTGCGCTTGCCCTTGCAGGCACCATTCTTCCAGGCCGGCCCGGCGCTGGTGGTGACCGCCGTCGCAGATGACCCACGTTATGCCGCTGCCGGCCATGAACTGCTTAGCCTTCCGGGTGACAATGGCCATGTCGACCTGCGTGCCCTGCTTCAAGCCCTGGCCGCCCGTGGCGTCAACGAAATCCTGCTGGAAGCCGGCGCAGGTCTGGTGGGTGCCTTCGCCCAGCAAGGCCTTGTCGACGAGTACCAGCTGTTCATGGCCGGCACCTTCCTGGGCTCAAGCGCACGTCCCCTGCTGGACTGGCCACTGAACCGCATGAGCGAGGCACCGCGGCTGAAGATCACCGACATGCGCGCAGTAGGCGATGACTGGCGGGTCACAGCCGTACCGCTGCCTGCTCCCGGCGTATAATGCGCGGCTTGCCCCGCGCACACCGTTTTGAGGAAGACCCATGTTCACCGGCATCATCGAATCCATCGGCACCATCCGCAGCCTGACGCCCAAAGGCGGCGACGTGCGCGTGCACGTCGACACCGGCAAGCTCGACCTGGGTGACGTCAAGCTTGGCGACAGCATCGCCGTCAATGGCGTGTGCCTGACGGCGGTGGAGTTGCCGGGCAACGGCTTCTGGGCCGATGTCAGCGTGGAAACCCTCAAGCGCACGGCCTTCGTCGACCTGAAAAGTGGCAGCAAGGTCAACCTTGAAAAAGCGCTGACGCCCACCACCCGCCTGGGGGGGCACCTGGTCAGCGGCCATGTCGACGGCGTGGGCGAAATCATCTCGCGCAGCGATAACGCCCGCGCCATCCAGTTTCGCGTGCGTGCGCCGCGAGAACTGGCCAAGTACATCGCCCACAAGGGTTCGATCACCGTCGATGGCACCAGCTTGACGGTCAATGAGGTCAATGGCGCCGAATTCGAGCTGACCATCGTCCCGCACACCCTGTCCGAAACCATCATGGCCGACTACCGCGCAGGGCGTCGGGTTAACCTTGAGGTCGACCTGCTGGCCCGTTACCTGGAGCGCTTGCTGCTGGGCGACAAGGCGGCCGAGCCGAGCAAGGGCAGTGGCATCACCGAAAGTTTCCTGGCCGCCAACGGCTTCTTGAAATCCTGATTGAGAAGGGGGTGCCGCGTGGCGCTCAACAGCATCGAAGAACTGGTCGAAGACATCCGCCAGGGCAAAATGGTCATCCTGATGGATGACGAAGACCGCGAGAACGAAGGCGATATCATCATGGCAGCCGAATGCTGCCAGCCCGAGCACATCAACTTCATGGCCAAGCACGCCCGTGGCCTGATCTGCATGCCAATGACCCGCGAACGTTGCGAAACCCTCAAGCTGCCGCTGATGGCGCCGCGCAATGGTTCGGGTTTCGGCACCAAGTTCACCGTTTCGATCGAGGCGGCCGAAGGGGTCACCACCGGCATCTCCGCCGCCGACCGTGCCCGCACCGTGCAAGCGGCTGCCGCCCAGGACGCCAAGGCTGAAGACATCGTCAGCCCCGGGCATATCTTCCCGCTCATGGCTCAGCCAGGCGGTACGCTGGCACGCGCCGGGCACACCGAGGCAGCCTGCGACCTGGCACGCATGGCCGGGTTCGAACCCAGCGGCGTGATCTGCGAGGTGATGAACGACGACGGCACCATGTCGCGCCGCGCCGAACTGGAAGTGTTCGCGGCCGAGCACGGCCTGAAGATCGGCACCATCGCCGATCTCATTCACTACCGCATGATCCACGAGCGCACCGTGCAGCGGGTCTCCGAGCAGTCGGTGGAAAGCGAGCTGGGCGAGTTCAACCTGGTCACCTACCGCGATGCGGTGGAAGGTGACGTGCACATGGCCTTGACCCTGGGCACCATCTGCGCCGAAGAGCCCACCCTGGTGCGGGTGCACAACATGGACCCGCTGCGTGACCTGCTGCTGGTCAAGCAGCCGGGCCGCTGGAGCCTGCGCGCCGCCATGGCCGCCGTGGCCGAAGCCGGAAGCGGTGTGGTGCTGCTGCTGGGGCACCCGCTTGATGGCGACGTGCTGCTGGCTCATATCCGCGAAAGCGCAGGCGATGCACCGGCCAAGACCCCGACCACCTACAGCACTGTGGGTGCCGGTTCGCAGATCCTGCGTGACCTGGGCGTGCGCAAGATGCGCCTGATGAGTTCGCCGATGAAGTTCAATGCGATATCCGGATTCGACCTGGAAGTTGTAGAATACGTGCCCTCCGAGTGACTTGAGGCGGCAATCACGCCCTGCAGCTCGAGTCCATACCCCTGTCGAGGCCGCCAGCAAGCGGCCTTGCGTTTGAAGATGAGAATATCGCAATGACCCTGAAGACCATCGAAGGTACCTTCATTGCCCCCAAAGGTCGCTATGCTTTGGTGGTTGGCCGCTTCAACAGCTTCGTTGTCGAAAGCCTGGTAAGTGGTGCCGTTGATGCCCTGGTACGCCATGGCGTCAGCGAAAACGACATCACCATCATCCGTGCACCTGGCGCGTTCGAAATTCCGCTGGTTGCCCAGAAGGTCGCCCAACAGGGTGCTTACGACGCGATCATCGCACTGGGCGCTGTGATCCGTGGCGGCACCCCGCATTTTGAATACGTGGCGGGCGAGTGCACCAAAGGCCTGGCCCAGGTGTCCATGGAGTTCGGTGTCCCTGTGGCGTTCGGCGTACTGACCGTCGACTCCATCGAGCAGGCCATCGAGCGTTCCGGCACCAAGGCCGGCAACAAAGGTGCAGAAGCCGCCCTGTCTGCCCTGGAAATGGTAAGCCTGCTGGCGCAGTTGGAGGCCAAGTGATTAGCGACGAAAGCGATCGTTTCAACCCGCGCGATCCCAAACCTGCGGATGCCGGCAAGCCATCGAAGAGCGCCAAGCGCCGTGAAGCCCGCAAGCTCGCGACCCAGGCACTGTATCAATGGCACATGGCGCAGCATTCGTTGAACGAGATCGAAGCGCAGTTTCGGGTCGATAACGATTTTGCGGATGTCGACGGCGCCTACTTCCGTGAAATCCTGCATGGCGTTCCGGCCATCAAGGACGAAATCGACGGTGCGCTCAAGCCCTGCCTGGACCTGAGCCTCGACGAGCTCGACCCGGTCGAACTGGCCGTGTTGCGTCTGTCCACTTGGGAATTCATCAAGCGCATCGACGTGCCTTATCGCGTTGTGATCAACGAAGGCGTCGAGCTGGCCAAGGTCTTCGGCGCCACCGACGGCCACAAGTTCGTCAACGGCGTGCTCGACAAACTGGCACCGACGCTGCGCGAAGTCGAAGTCAAGGCGAACAAGCGCTGATTGCGGCGCAGCCTGGCCATGGGTGAGTTCGAGCTGATCAACCGTTACTTCGCCTCCGCGCACTGTGCAGTGCACGGCGAGGGCGAAGGGGTGGCGCTGGGCATCGGTGACGACTGTGCCCTGTTGGATCTCCCTCCCGGTGAGCAGTTGGCCGTCTCGACCGACACCTTGGTAGCCGGCGTGCATTTCCCTGCCGTCTGCGACCCGAAGCTGCTGGGGCAGCGCTGCCTGGCCGTCGCTGTCAGTGACCTGGCCGCCATGGGCGCTACTGCGATCGGCTTCACGCTGGCCCTTACCCTGCCTGACGTCAGCCACGAGTGGTTGGAGGAGTTTTCGGCAGGGCTCAGCCGCATGGCACACCGTTGCCGCATGAGCCTGATTGGCGGTGACACGACCCGAGGTCCGTTGAGCATCACCGTGACGGTGTTCGGCCGTGTGCCCACCGGGCAGGCATTACGACGCACTGGCGCCCAGCCAGGCGACCTGCTGTATGTCGGTGGCTCGCTGGGCAAGGCCGCTGGCGCCTTGCCCCTGGTGCTCGGGCAGCGCCAGGCACCGCCGGCCGTGGCAGCGCCGCTGCTGGCCCACTATTGGGCGCCCATGCCGCAGCTCACCCTCGGTGCCTTGCTCAGAGGGCACGCTACGGCGGCACTCGATATTTCCGATGGCTTGCTAGCCGATTGCGGTCATATCGCCAAGGCCTCTGGCGTGGCGCTCGAGGTGAACGTGGCACAAGTGCCGGTGTCCCCCGAAGTGGAGGCGTTCCTGGGGCGCGAGGCGGCCGTGCAGGCAGCGCTCGCCGGTGGTGACGACTACATCCTAGCGTTCACGGCACCCCCGGACGCCTTGACGCACCTTGCGCACTTTGGCTTCATCCAGGTCTACCCCATTGGCCGCGTACTGCAAGGGCAGGGCGTGTCCCTGCGCGACGCGCACGGTCAGGACATCACGCCTCGGCAGCGGGGCTACCAACACTTTAGGGAGATACCGTGACCGACCACCCCAATCAGGTGCCTGCGGAGTTCGTTCCGCCATCGGTCTGGCGCAACCCTTGGCACTTCATCGCGTTCGGGTTCGGCTCCGGCACCTTGCCCAAGGCGCCTGGCACCTGGGGCTCGCTGGTGGCGATACCCTTCATTCCGCTCTGGCAGATGCTGCCCGATTGGGGCTACTGGCTGGTACTGGGTATCACCATGCTGTTCGGCTTCTGGCTGTGCGGCAAGGTGGCCAATGACTTGCGCGTGCATGATCATGAAGGCATCGTCTGGGACGAAATGGTCGGCATGTGGATTACGCTGTGGCTGGTGCCCGATGGCTGGCAGTGGCTGTTGGCGGGCTTTCTGATGTTCCGCTTCTTCGACATCCTCAAGCCTTGGCCCATCCGTTGGATTGATCGTCACGTCCATGGCGGCGTCGGCATCATGCTCGATGACGTGCTGGCCGGCGTCTTCGCCTGGTTGGGCATGCAGGTTCTGGTATGGGCTGTCGCATAGAACGGGGGCTGCCATGGTGCTGAAGGGTATGCTGCTGGCATTACTGATGGTCGCGGCCCCGTGGGCGACTGCCGGCGATAGCCAACCTGACCAGGTTCACCTGGTCAGCGAGGAGTGGGCCGACTACACCAACGCAGATGGCACCGGTGTGGCCTGGGACGTGATGCGTAAGGTGTTCCAGCCCGCAGGGATCGAGGTCGTGCCGCAGAGTGCGCCCTACAGCCGTGCCATTGGCCTGGTCAAACGTGGCGAGGCTGATGCCTGGGTCGGCTCCTACAAGAACGAAAGTGAAGACAACCTCTACCCTCGCTGGCATTTCGACGTCGACCATGTCTACGCCCTCGGGCTTGCCAGCAAGCCGGCCCCCACACTGGCAACCATAGGCGACTATCGCCTGGCCTGGGTGCGTGGCTATGCCTATGGCAAATACCTGCCCCGCGTGCGGGAGTACCGTGAAATCCAGCGACGCGAAGGCATTCTGCCCATGCTTGAGCATGACCGGGTGGACTTCTATGTCGACGCCATGACCGAAGTGGACTACGTCATTGGGCAAAGCTCGCAACCTGGTCGATTCCGGCGTACCCACGTGGTCGAGCTGCCCATGTACCTGGCGTTCGCCCGCAGTGAGCGGGGTGAGGCATTGCGTGATGTGTTCGACAAACGCATGGCCGAACTGGTGCGCAGCGGCGAACTCAGGCCGATATTCGAGCGTTGGAAACAGCCTTATCCTTTCGATACCAGCGCCAAGCCGTAGCGCGTTGCGCATAGCCGCACCTGCCACGCATCGAGGTTTTCGATAATAACCGGCGGTATACTGCCAGAGCACTGCTCGTAAGCTGCTGATACAATCGGTCCATTGAAATTCCCACTTATCCCAGGAGCACAACGTGCCCGTCGTCTTTGTTGCAGCCTCTAAACTCCCGACGCCTTTCGCGACTTTCACCATGCACGGCTTTCTGGATGAAGCCACCGGCCGCGAGCACGTGGTGCTCAGCCTGGGTGATATCGCCGATGGGCAGCCGGTATTGGGGCGCCTGCATTCCGAGTGCCTGACCGGCGACGCCTTGTTCAGTCAACGCTGTGATTGCGGGTCGCAACTCGAAGCTGCCCTCCAGGCGATCGCCCGAGAAGGCCGTGGCGTGCTGCTTTACCTGCGCCAGGAAGGCCGTGGCATTGGCCTGCTGAACAAAATCCGCGCCTATGAACTGCAGGACGGCGGGGCGGACACGGTCGAAGCCAATGAGCGCCTCGGGTTTGCCGCCGACCAACGCGACTACGCCATCTGCCTGCCAATGCTAGAGCACCTGGGAGTCAAGGCGTTGCGCTTGATGACCAACAACCCGCGCAAGGTCAAGGCCCTGACCGACATGGATATCGTGGTGGCCGAGCGTGTGCCGCTGCATACCGGGCACAACCCGCACAACAGCCATTACCTGGCGACCAAGGCCGGCAAGCTGGGCCATATGCTGGGCAACGAACACCAGGGCGAGGTGCCCCAGGCGTGACCCGCGCCGAGGTCAAGCGGCGTCTTGCCCTGGCCTGGTGGCAATACCTGGCGGTGGGCCTCGTGCCGCTGCCGGTCATGGCCTGGGCCTTTGGCGGTGGCGAGGCGATGATTCCCATGTTGGCCATGCCGCTGTTCATCGCTGGCGCAGCCACATTGTTTCTCACCTTGCCGCGCTTCGGGGCCTACAAGCGCGCGCTGATTGCCACCTCCAAGGCCCTCGGTACCGAAGCCGAGCCTGCTGCGTGGATCGAACTGGCTCGCGTGCGGCGCCTGGCCATGACCTATGCCTGCTTCCCCGCCTGGGTAGCCGCGGTGTCGGTGCTGGTAGGGCTGGAGACCGTCCCGCAGGTGCTGCTGGCCTTGTCCACCGTGGTGTTGCTGTACCTGTACCGCCTGCCGCCTCAGCTCGGCTGATGCGCCGGCTCATTGCGGGGCTGGCGCTTCTGGCCTGTAGCCTGGCGAGCGCTGGGCCAGTGCGCGTCGTCAGCCTGGCGCCGTCGATGACGGACATCATGCTCGAACTTCAGGCAGGCGATCTGCTGGTGGGGGTGCTCGATGGGGGGGAACGGCCCCCTGCGCTGCGAGCGCTCCCCTCGGTGGGGCGCTATGGCCAGCTGGATATGGAGCGCTTGCTCAGTCTGCGCCCTGATCTGCTCTTGCTGTGGCCGGGCAGCGTACCCCCTGCGCAGCGCGACCAGCTCAAGCGTCTAGGCATCCCTACTTTCAGCGCAGAGCCCCGCGGCATCGAACAGTTGATTGGCCAGATCGAAGAAATTGCCGAGCACGTGGGCCGCGCTGATCAAGGGCGCCGCTACGCTCACGCCTTGCGGGCACGATTGAAGGCACTGCGCCAGCAATACCACCGTGACAGGCCTCTGCAGGTCTTCTACCAAGTCTGGGATCACCCTTTGTACACCCTGGGTGGGCAACAAGTGATCAGCGATGCGCTCGCCGTCTGTGGTGCGCGGAATGTCTTTGCGGATTTGAACCCGGCAGCGCCACAGGTGAGCGTGGAGTCGGTCATCGCCCGCGACCCCGACATCATCCTGGCCGCAGATGTGCAACAGTTGGCCAGCTGGAAGGCCTGGCCGATGCTGCGCGCGGTGGCGCAGGACGGCTTGCTGGTGGTACCGGACAACGGCATCGAGCGCCCCAGTGGGCAGATGATCGAAGCGACGGCTCGCCTGTGCGAACTGCTAGCTGCTAGAGCGCCGGTGTCCAGGTCACGCTGAACAACAACGTGCGCCCTTCTTCCCGATAGGCGTGGGGGTTGCCCTCGTAGCTGTACAGGGCGCGGCTGTAGCCACGGTCGAACAGGTTGTCCAGCTTCGCTTCCACCGTCAGCGCCTCGGTGGCTGCCCAACTGCCGCGCAGCCCCAGCAGCCCGTACCCACCCAAACGGCTGCGGTTGCCTTCATCGTCGTAGCTGCTGCTGACGGCTTGCACACTGGCACCGACGCCGAAGGGACCCACACGGCGGTCCAGATCCAGGCTCAGGGTGCGGCGTGCCCGTCGGGCCAATGTATGGCCACTGTCGCGGTCTCGGGGGTCGATCATCGCCAGGCCCAGCTGGCTGCTCCAGTCGCCCCACTGCTGGGCCAGGGCCAGCTCTACACCGTCGACGCGCGCCGAGGCCACGTTGCGGGGAATAGCATCCTGGCCGAACACGATCGCATCGCGCAGGTCGGTGCGGTACAAGGAAGCCTCCAGGCGGGTGTCGGAAGACAGCTGGCTGCGCCACTGCACTTCATGGGTTCTAGAATGCTCGGGGTCCAGGTCAGGGTTGCTGAACTGCGGGTAGTACAGGTCGTTGAACGTAGGTGCCCGGAAACCTTCGCTATAGGACAGCACTACATCATTGCGATCATCCAGCGCAACGGTCACGCTGCCACTCCAGGTGGTATGGGTGCCGAATTGCTCGTTGCGGTCCTGGCGTACGCCCACTTCAGTGGAAAACAGCGTGCCTTGGTAGCGGTGCTGAAGAAACACCGCCCGGTTCCAACGGCTGTCCTTTTCGAAGTCGGTACTGGCGTGCACCCGGTCCTGATACCAGTCGGCACCGGCGAGCAGGCTGTGCCGGTCGTCCAGCGCCAAGTCGTTCTGCCACGTCATCTGGTCGCGGTAGGTGTTGAACACAAAGCGTTCACTGCTCAACATGTCGCGCTTGTCGTCACGGTTTTCGCTGTGCGCTACCTCCAGCCGCGTGTGCCAGTTGTCGTTGGGCTGGGCGTCGAGGTAACTGCCCAGGCTGGCGATACTGAAGTCGGTGTAAGGCTGCTGGCCGACGCTTTCGTAGGTGACAGGGTCGAAGCCGCCGAATGGGTTGTCGTATTGACTGCGGCCCTGATTGTGCAGCAGGTTCATGCCGACTTCCACGCGCTCGCCGAGCGTCTGGCTCAGGCTGAAGTTGAGCGATTTGTTACGGTAAGCGTCATGGTCGGCGTCGCTGCCGAACGACGGTCCTGTTGAATCGATGCCTGCCGTTTCGTCCAGGCTTGCGCCCAGGTTGAAGCGCGTTGAGCCGTCGGCGCCCGACACACCCAGGCTGCGCTGGAAGGTTTTTCGGCTACCGGCGGCCAGACGCACACGCGGGTGCAGGCCATCTCCGACGCTGCGCCGGGTGAACACCTGGATGACCCCGCCAATGGCATCGCTGCCATACACCGCCGACCGGGAGCCGCGAAGCACTTCGACACGCTCGATCTGGTCGACGTTGAGAAACTGCAGGCCGCTGTCGCCTGAGGTCGCGTTGGCGATGCGTACACCATCGACCAACACCAGCGTTTGCGCAGTCTTCGTGCCGCGAATGAAAAGGCCTGGCAAGCTGCCGCGTCCGCCGGTCGGTGCCACCTGCACGCCCGGCACGCGGCTGAGCAGGTCCATGACGCTGCTCGGCTGCAGGCGGTCGATATCGGTCCGGGTGAACACGGTGTTCGCAGCACTGGTGGCGGTGCGCGACTCTACCTGGCGGCTGGCGCTGATGAGCACATCGGGCAGTTTAAGGGCTTCGTCGCGTTCGGACGCCAGCAGGGGCAGAGGAAGGCAAAGCAGGGTGGCGAGGGTCGGGTTTTTCACGGGCGGTACACGTCTGCGAAGTCTGCGCACTCCAACACGACGGGGCCCAGCGGAGAAAGGCCCTTGCCCTCAGAGTCGCCATGAACGAAGAAAAAGCCGGCAATCACCGACCTCGTTGGGTAAATGAATGCCGGCTCGTTTGGCTGAGCAACAGGGCTGCAGCGCAGCCCTGCACATCAAAGCCCCAGCTTGACCATGCGGGCTTTGACGCTCGCTTCGATGCCCGCTGCATCCAGCCCGCACTCTGCCAGCATCTGCGCAGGCTTGGCGTGTTCGACATAGAGGTCCGGCAAGCCCAGGTGCAGCAACGGCTTGACCACCGCCTCCCTGGCCAGGCACTCGCCTACGGCAGCACCGGCACCGCCCATGATGGCGTTCTCCTCGATGGTCACCAGCAGTTCGTGGCTACCTGCCATTTCCAGCACCAGGGATTCATCCAGAGGCTTGACGAAGCGCATGTCGACGACCGTGGCATTGATCTGTTCGGCCACTTGCAGGGCTTCGGCCAACTGTACGCCAAAGACCAACAGTGCGACCTTTTCACCCCGGCGACGCACCACGCCCTTGCCAATCTCCAGCGGTTCCAACCCCTCGTCGACAGCCGCGCCAGGGCCAGTACCGCGCGGATAGCGCACGGCAGCCGGGCCGTTGTACAGGTGGCCGGTGCTGAGCATTCTGCGCAGCTCGCTTTCGTCGCTGGGCGTCATCACCAGCATGCCAGGGATGCAGCGCAGGTAGGACAGGTCATAGCTGCCGGCATGGGTCGGGCCGTCTTCACCCACCAGGCCGGCGCGGTCGATGGCGAACAGCACGTCCAGGTTCTGCACGGCCACGTCATGAATCAACTGGTCGTAGGCCCTCTGCAGGAAGGTCGAGTAGATAGCCACCACCGGCTTGCTACCTTCGCAAGCCATGCCCGCCGCGAGGGTGACGGCATGCTGTTCGGCAATCGCCACGTCGAAGTAGCGTTCAGGGTAGCGCTCGCTGAACGCCACCAGGTCGGAGCCTTCCTTCATGGCCGGCGTGATGCCGACAAGGCGATCGTCGGCAGCGGCCATGTCGCAGAGCCACTGGCCGAACACGGCGGAATACTTCGGTCCGCTGGCCTGTTTCGGCGCAACCGGCTTGTCCACGGGCTCGAGCTTGGTGATGGCGTGGTAGCCGATCGGGTCGATCTCGGCCGGGGCGAACCCCTTGCCCTTTTTGGTCACCACGTGCAGGAACTGCGGACCCTTGAGGTCGCGCATGTTGCGCAGGGTGGCGATCATCGTGGGCAGGTCGTGACCATCGATGGGGCCGATGTAGTTCCAGCCCAGCTCTTCGAACAGCGTGCCGGGGACCAGCATGCCCTTGGCATACTCTTCGGTACGCCGCGCTATTTCCCACGCACCTGGCAGGCGCGACAGCACTTTCTTGCTGCCTTCGCGCATGCTGGTGTAGGTGCGGCTGGAGAGGATCTTGGCCAGGTAGTTGGACAAGCCTCCCACATTGCGCGAAATCGACATGTCGTTGTCGTTGAGGATCACCAGCATATCGGCGTTGACTTCCTGGGCGTGGTTCAACGCCTCGAAGGCCATGCCCGCCGTGAGTGCGCCGTCGCCGATGACCGCAATGGACTTGCGAGCGCTGTTTTGCAGGCGCGCCGCAATGGCCATGCCCAGTGCCGCGCTGATCGATGTGCTGGAGTGACCGACGCCGAAGGTGTCGTACACGCTTTCGCTGCGGCGCGGGAAGGCGGCTACGCCGTCTTTCTGGCGCAGGCTGAGCATGCGGTTGCGGCGCCCGGTCAGAATCTTGTGCGGGTAGGCCTGGTGACCCACGTCCCATACCAGCCGGTCATCGGGGGTATCGAAGACGTAGTGCAGGGCGATGGTCAGCTCGATGACGCCCAGGCCGGCACCGAAGTGCCCACCGGTCTGGCCCACGGTATACAGAAGCTCCTGGCGCAACTCGTCGGCCAGGGTCTCCAGGTCGGCTTCGGCCAGGCGGCGCAAGCCATCTGGCGTGTCAGCTCGGTCTAGCAGCGGCGTGACCGGGCGTTCGCGGGGGATCTCTTGAAACGTCGTGGGCATCAGGCGAGTCGTTATAGGTGTATTAAGACGCGGCAGTTTACCCCATTGTAGGAAAAGCTGCCCATTCAGACGGGTGACGCGCGGGCGGCTTCGCAGCCATCGCGCGGTACTCACCAGGTCAGTTGCGGCGTTCGACGATATAGCGCGCCAGGGCTCGCAGTGGTTCGGCCTTTTCGTCGAACCTTTCCAATGCGACCAGTGCCTGGTCGCGCAGTTCGATCGCGTAGGCCTTGGCCGCCTCCATGCCCAGCAGGGCAGGGTAAGTCGGCTTGTCGCGGGCGATGTCGGCGCCCTGGCGTTTACCCAGTGTAGCCGTATCGCTTTCCACATCCAGGATGTCGTCCTGAACCTGGAAGGCCAGGCCAATGGCCTGCGCATACACCTGCAAGGCATCGAGCTGCGTCTGGTCGGCACGGGCACTGGCCAGCCCACCCAGGCGGACGCTGGCTTCGATCAGGGCACCGGTCTTGTGCCGGTGCATGAACGCCAAGGCCTGCTGGTCCAGCTTCATGCCCACCGAACCCAGGTCGATGGCTTGCCCGCCCACCATGCCAGCGGGACCGGCGGCCGTGGCCAGGGCCTGCACCATGGCCAGGCGAAGTGCGTCGGTCTGAGGGCTCAGGTGGGGGTCGAGCAATGCGTTGAAGGCCAGGCTTTGCAGGCCGTCACCGGCCAGAATGGCGCAGGCCTCGTCGAACGCCTTGTGTGTGGTCGGCTGGCCGCGACGCAGGTCGTCGTCGTCCATGGCCGGCAAGTCGTCATGGACCAGCGAGTAAGCGTGGATGAGCTCGACTGCGCAAGCGGCGCCGTTGGCGTGCTCCGCCGGAGCGCCCAAGGCCTCGCAGGCCGCATAGACGAGCAGCGGGCGTACGCGCTTGCCGCCGTTCATCACGCTGTAGCGCATGGCGGCATACAGGCGCTCGAGTTCGGGAGTGGGGGCGATGAACAACGGCTCGAGTGCGCCATCGACACGGGCCTGGCAGGCGGACTGATAGGCACCGATCATGCCTCGGGTTCCACGTCGAAGGGTTGGGCGGTCAGTTCGCCATCGCGCTCCAGCAGCACCTGCACCTTCTGTTCGGCCTGAGCCAGGGCGCCTTGGCAATCACGCGTCAGGGCAATGCCTTGTTCGAAAGCGGCAAGTGAGTCCTCCAGGGACAACTCGCCGTTCTCCAGGCGCTCGACCAGTGCCTGCAACTCGGCAAGGGATTGCTCGAAATCAAGGGAAGCTTTTTTGCGGGCCATGGCGGCAGTCTCGGCGGTAGTCTGAACGCCGCGACACTAGCAGAGCAGGGCGGGGTGAGCAAACCGCCATTGGCACGGCAGCGCCGGGTTGGCGCCGCCGTCCAGGCCTTGGATGGCCAGGTCGATCAGATCGCCGGAGCCGTTTGCGCCTGCAGCGCCAGGCGATACTGCGCCAACTCATCGATGGTCAGCGTGGGCAGGTTGTACTGGCGCGCATAGACGGCCACTTCCTCGCCGCGAGCCATCGTGCCGTCAGGGTTCATCAATTCGCACAAGACCGCTGCTGGCCGCAGCCCGGCCAGGCGCGCCAGGTCAACCGACCCTTCGGTGTGGCCGCGACGCGTGAGCACACCGCCATTGCGCGCGCGCAGCGGAAAAACATGCCCAGGGCTGACAATATGCCGTTGCTCGGCCGAAGACCGCAGTGCAGCGGCGATCGTGGTGACCCGGTCCTGGGCGCTTACGCCAGTGCTGATGCCCTCGGCAGCTTCGATGGTGACCGTGAACCCGGTGCCGTGGCGGGCCTGGTTGTTCTGGACCATGGGTGCCAGTTGCAGCTCATCGACCGTTGTCTCGTCCAGGCACAGGCAGACGATGCCGCTGCAATCGCGGATCATCATGGCCATGGTCTGCAACGAAATGTTCTCGGCAGCGGCAATGATGTCCGCTTCATCTTCACGGTCGTCATCGTCAAGCAGCAGCACGGGGCGGCCGGCCTTGAACGCGGCGATGGCGGCGGTGACATTGGGAAAGTGCACAGGGTGCAAAGTAGACATGAAACGCTCCTCGTAAGTGATCGATGAACGTCTCGGGGCGAGCAAAATGCGTGCGCAGGGGTGCCCATGGGGCCCCTGCCTGACGCCTTCTTTCATCCGGACTATGACCGTCGGCCCTGGAATCTCACCAGGTCTGCTGACCTCCGGCACAGCCGGAGCGCTCGCGGGCTCATCTTTCGATTTACCGCCGGTGGGGACTTTCACCCCGCCCTGAAGACCGGGCAAGCATACCGCACCCGGTGCCTGGGTTGGCAACCCGCCGTCATGATCGGGGCCGCTGTCAGCGGCTGGACGAGGTGCCCTGCGGTGCTGCTTTGCTCAGGCTATCGATCAGCCAGTGCAGCGATGCCGGAAGCATCGGCCCATGCCCAAGGCCGTCGAACTGCTTGAAGGACACCTGCACGCCGTTGACCTGGGCCAGGCTGGCGGCGAGGCTCCGTGCCGTCTGATCGGCGTGGGGCTGGGCCGGTTCGCGGGGGCTGGCCGGCTCCAGTGCGCCGCGCATCAACAGCACGCGTGGCTGGGCATCCCCCAACTGCGACGGCAGGCCTGCCGCTTCGTGCAGGATCGCGCCGTCGTGCCACCACAACGAGGGGCTGGCCGCCGCATAGACGGCGAATGACTTGGGCCGGGTGAAGAGGGCATGAAGCACGGCCAGGCCGCCATAGGAGTGTCCCCACAGGGTCTGCTGCCGGGGATCGATGCTCACCAGCGCTGCCAGCCTCGGGCGCATGCGCGTCTCCAGCAGGTCGAGAAACGTATCCACCCCGCCGCTGGGCTGCCCGGTGAGAGGGTCGCGCTGCTCGGTCTTTCCGGCAAGCGCCGGCGTGTAGTCGTAGGTTCGGCTGGCTCTGTCGATGCGCTGGTGGGTCTGGTAACCCACGGCGACCAGTACGGGGGCCTGGCCGGCGGCCAAGGCGTCGAGGCGTTGCCGGTCCAGGGCGCCCAGGGCTGCGTTGCCGTCCAGCATCCATAACACCGGGTAGCCGGTTGCGGGGGCGGCGCGCTTGGGCAGCCCTACCCATAGTCGGTAGTGACGCGCGCCGTCTGCCGAGTCAAGGTCCAGTTGGGTGAATCGGTAGGCCAGGTCCTTGCGTGCCAGCAGCGTCGTATCCATCGGCTGGTCATGCTCAGGCTGGGCCGTGGCGGCACCGGTCACAAGGGCCAGCGCAAACGCCAGGCCCCGGATCATTCTGTTCATCAGGCATCTCTTCACGGCATTGCAGGCACTGCAACTCAAGCAGCCAGATGATAGTCAGCCTCCAACACGCGTAAAGCGCCTTAACTTTCTAAACCGTTGGCGCTGGCCGGCAGGGTCAGGTGCAGGTGCAAGCCTGGGTGAGCATTGCAGGCCCAGAGTCGGCCACCCTGCAATTGCACGGCGCGCCGGGCGATGGCCAGGCCCAGTCCAAAGCCTGCGCCGCTGGCGCTCAGCCGCTGGTAGGGTTGAAAGATGCGCTCAAGCGCTGCCTCGGGCACGCCGGGGCCTTGATCGCGCACGCACAAGTGCCAATGCGCGCCTTCGCGCCAGCCCTCCAGGCAGACGGTTCCATCGGGCGGAGAGTGTCGGATGGCGTTTCGCAGCAGGTTCTCTAGCGCCTGGGCCACGCTGTCCAGGTGCACCTGGACCACGCAGTCCTGCCCGAGCGTGCATGGCAGGCGCGCGAGGCTCCAGCCACTTTCGAAGCAGATGTCCTGGCACAGCGCCTCCCACAGCGATGTCATCAGGACCGGCTCGGTGGCCAGGACGGGCTGTTCGGTGTCCATCCAGGCCAGGTCGAGGGTGTCTTCCAGCAGTTTCTGCATATGGCTGGTTTCATAATCCATGCGCGCGCGTAGCTGGGCGGCAGGCAAGTTGCTGTCATGGGCAATACGCAGGCGTGCCAGCGGCGTGCGCAATTCGTGGGACAGTGTGCGCAATAGCAGCCGCTGCTGTTCCAGGCTCTGGCGCAAGCGATTGGCCATGTGATCGAAAGCCTGCGCCAGCTCGCCCAGCTCATCGCGCCGGTCTTGCAGGGGCAGGCCTGGGCTGTCCAGGTCATTGGCCCGCAGCGCGTCGGCGCGGTCACGCAGGCGGTTCAACGGGGCGACAAGGTGACGGTACAGTGCCAGCCCCATCAGCAGGGCCAGCAACGCCGGCGCCACGCCGTGGGTGACCAGGTGAGTCCAGGGTGTCAGCCCGGTGGGCAGTAGCCGCTCGGGCAGTTGCATGACCAGGCGCCCGTGTTCGGGGTGGCGCGGGAAGGCAATGCTGACGTAAGGCAGTTCGCCTTGCAGGCGGCGGCTCATGGGCCAGTTCAGCTTGCGCATGAAGGTCAGGTGACCTGCCTCCTCGGCTGTGAGCGGTGTGGTGCCCAGGCTTTGCAGGTAAGGGCCGACGACCGCTGCCCAGGTGTCCTCGGTCATTTGCACCTGCTTGCGCCAGGTCTCGACGCCCATGGCTCCCCCTTGCTCCCAGGCGAGCTCGGCCTGCCGGGCATAGCGCGCCAGGTAGTCCTGGTCGGCCTGGGCCAGGAAATAGGTGCTGCGCTCCACCGTCAGGCCCCAGGTCCAGATCAACCAGGTGAGCAGCAGGCAGAAGCTGACCTGCAGCAGGGCCAGCTTCCACAGCAGCGGATGTCGCCGCATCAGGCCGGGCTCTGCACGACCAGGACATAGCCCTGGCCACGCACAGCCTGGATGAGCAGATGCTGTATGCCGATGTCCGCCAGCTTGCGGCGCACGTTGCACACATGCACATCCAGGCCTCGATCCAGGCGCGTGTAGCCACGGTGCAGGACGGTCTGGTACAGGAAAGGCTTGCTCAGCGGCTCCCCGGCATGGGCGTGCAGGGTGATCAACAAGCGGAACTCCGAGCCAGTCAACCCAGCCGGCAGGCCGTTATGCATGACATCCTGTGCAGTGTGATCAAATACGGGCTCATCAGTACGCGTCGCCACGGGCGGCGTGCTGTGGAAGGCGACCCGACGCAACAGTGCATCGACCCGTGCATCCAGTTCCGCCAGACTGAAGGGCTTGGGCAGGTAATCGTCGGCACCCCGGGTAAATCCGGTGATGCGGTCCTGCTCGGCACCCAATGCCGACATGAGAATCACCGGTACTGCCTGCTTGCGCCGCAGTGCATCGAGCAGGCTCAGCCCGTCGAGACCTGGCAGCATGATATCCAGCAGCGCCAGGTCGAATACGCATCGGTGGGCATCGGCCAGCGCCGCGTCGCCCGTCGCGCATGCGTGTACCTCGAAGCCACGGTCGATGAAATGGCGGTAAAGGTCGTGGCGTAAGCGTGGGTCGTCTTCGACCAGCAGCAGGGAGGTGGGCACGGCGAGCCTTGAATGAGAATTTATATCAGTTGCAAATCATCCCACCGGCCTCGACCCTAGGCAATGGCCCAATGTGTTAAGAAGGTTAATGCTGCTGCATGCCCTGTACCTGCTCCGGTATCGTTCGCAAAAAGCAATATGTTTCGTTTGCGAATTACTATCATATGGGCAAAGGGTGCGGCATGAACGTTTTCAGTGGGGCAGGGCGCGCGCGACGCGTGCGGGGATGGCTGGTGGCGGGGCTGGTGGCGCCGTTTTCACTTACGGCATTGGCGCAAGACGTAGCCATGGTGGTGAACGCTGACGATCCCCTCGACCTGCCGGCATTGACCATCGAGGGCAATCGGCTGTACGACATGCTGCCCTCCGAGGCCACTGGTGGGTACAGCGTGGACGCCGCTACCGTGGGCACCAAGACGCCAGCGGCCTTGAAGGACATCCCACAGTCGATCACCGTCTATACCCAGGATTACGTCAAGGATCGGCAGTTCGTCCACCTCGATGACCTGGCCAAATACACGGCCGGCCTGCGTACCCTGACCAACGACAGTGGTCGGTCATCGATCTACGCCCGTGGCTATGAGTACAGCGAATTCAACATCGACGGCCTGCCAGCACCGATGGCGAGCATCTTCGGGACCGTGCCATCGCTTGTGGCATTCGACCGTGTCGAGATCATGCGTGGCCCGGCTGGGCTGTTCAGCAGCACCAGCGAACTGGGCGGTATCGTCAACATGGTGCGCAAGCGGCCCACGGCCGACTTTCAGGGGCATGTCGAGGGCTACTACGGTACTTGGGATACCAATCACCAGGAACTGGACCTGAGCGGGCCGCTGGACGAAAACGGGCGGGTGCGTGGGCGCTTCATCGCCTCGCGCGACGACACCAATGGCGAAGTCGATTACAACGCCAACACCAGCAACAGCTACTACGGCGCGCTGGATGTCGACCTGGACGAGGCCACTACCCTGTCGTTCGGCCTGATCCACGAGGTCAAGAACATTACGCCGCACAATGGTTACCCGGCAACGTTGGACGGCAAGGTGCCTGACTTCAGCCATTCCCGTTTTCTGGGCGCAGACTGGAACGCGTTCGACGGCAAGACCACCGACCTGGTCGCTGAGCTGACCCATCGTTTCGACAACGGTGGCTATGGCCGCATCGCTGCACGCGGATCGCACCGCGATACCAATTATCTCTACGCGTTCACGGCCACAAACCCCACCACGGGCAAAAACTCCGAACGCGCCAGTGCGCGCGATTTCACCCAGGACACCTACGCGGTCGATGCCAGCTACAGCCAGCCCTTCGAGACCTTTGGCCAGGTCAGTGAGTTCGTCGTCGGCAGCGATTACAAGAACTACGACACCGAGTACCTGAACGGGGCCACGACGCTGGGCAACATCAACGTCAACACTTACTCACCCAAGCAGTTCGCCAAACCCGCTGCGAACTACACGACCGAGACGGGCATGCAGGAAGAGGAATACGGCTTGTATTCCAAGGTCACCTTCCGCCCGGTCGAGCGCCTGGCGTTGATCGCCGGCGGGCGGTTCAGTTGGTACCGTGGCGATTTCTACACCACGACCCTCAAGACCGGTGTCACTGCGGACGATAGCAAGCAGGTCGATGGTCATTTCACACCCTATACCGGTGCGGTCTACGACCTGTCCGAAAACCATGCGCTGTATGCCAGCTATTCGCAGGTGTTCAAGCCGCAGTCGGCGACCGATGGCGACGGCCGAGTACTCAAGCCACGTGAAGGCGAGCAGTACGAAGTGGGTATCAAGAGCAGCTATTTTGGCGGCGCGCTCAATACGCGCCTGTCGGCATTTCGCCTGACCGACGAAAACCGCGCCACCACCCGTTACGACAGCGAAGGCGTCGCGACCAAGGACTCGGTAGCTGCCGGCAAGACACGGGTCAAGGGGGCAGAAGTGGAAGTCAGCGGCAAGCTGACCGATAACTGGGAGCTGCTGGGCGGTTACACCTGGATGGACACCGAAACCGTGAAGGGCGATGCCGAAACCACGTTCTTCATCATGCCGCGCCACCAGGCGTCGCTGTGGAGCAAATACACCATCAGCCAAGGCGCGCTCACCGGGCTGGCCATCGGTGGCGGCGTCTCGGCGATGAGCAATTTCCACTCGGAAAACGGCGGGGTACGCATCGATGCGCCAGGTTATGCCACAGTGGACGCCATGCTTTCCTACCCGGTGACCTCCAAACTGACTGCCACCGTCAACGTCAACAACCTGTTCGATCGCGATTACCTGTCGCGGGTGGGTTCGACGTCCACGTTCAACTTCTACGGCCCGTCGCGCAGCGTGCTGGTGGGTGCGCGTTACGATTTCTAAAGGCGTGTGCTAAAGGACAATTCGGCGGCGCCTATAGGGTCTCGCCGCTTTGTTCTGGCTGAAAGACAGGCATTAAAAAGCCGGCTTGTGGCCGGCTTCTCGGGGACGCTTCCGACTAATTTATGGTAAGCCGCAATCGCCTTAACGGTGTGGCCAAAAGAGGCCTGGAAAGAGATGGCTGATGCCCGTATGGGGTATCGCCGAGCCCTCTGGACTGCGGCTTGCGCCGGTCGGGGCTGATGTGCGCGTAGCATACAAGGGCACGCACCTGATGCCCAGCAAAAAATGGCACAGGGTGTTTCAACCGGGTCGTTGCCGGCGAAAATGCGACCAGTGATAGACCCACCCCAAGATCTCCAGCCCTTGCGCCTGGCGCTGGCTGGGGGTCAAGCGCTCGACGGCGTAGTTGTGCCGGTCATGACTATGCAGGTAAAGCGTGCCGTGCTCGCCCATGGTCAGGTTATGCACGCGCAACGCGCCATTGATCAGCAGGGCATAGGTTTCGCCCTCGACGATCTGGGTCATGCTCATGTCGATGGCCAGGGTCGCTTCGACGGGGATCAAAGGGGCCATGTTGCCGCCTGGCATGGCCATGCAGATGGACGTGTCGTGTTTGACGCCCAGCATTCGCAGGGCGTTGGCAGGCAGGCGCAGGGCACGCCCTGACACCTTGCACAGCAGGCCATTGCGCACCTCGTGGAACGGCACGTGTACCACGCGCCCGCGATGAACTGCACGCGGAATGGGGGCGTCTATCGGCACCGGGCGTGGCGGACAGGTGCGCAGGATGGCATTGGGATGTTTGGCGCCTTCGCCGGTGCGCAGCCAGCGACGGTGCACGCAGAACAGGTCGGCGAGCTCGTCCAGGCGAGCCAGCGGGACCCCGCGATTGAACCAGTTGTTGACGTGCTGAGGCGTCACGCCGCGCTGGGCTGCGAAGTTTGCAGGGGTCAGGCCGCATTCTTGAAGAAGGGCTCTTAAACGTTCACCAGATGTGTTCATGGAGAAAGTGTAGCGGCACGGTGCCACCAAGGGTATGAACAGGATGTTGATGCGCGGAAGGGGAGATGTAGGAGTAGTCAGACGCGGGTGTAGGACGTTGTAGAACGCTTAAGCCGAGATTGGCTGTGAAGCCTATCGCGCGCCAAAAAAAACCCGCCGAAGCGGGTTTTTCATGCAATCAGGATCAGCCTTTGTAGGCTTCGACCGATTTGGTGATCGCAGCGCGGGCGGCGTCGGCGCCGTCCCAGCCTTCGATCTTGACCCACTTGCCCTTTTCGAGATCTTTGTAGTTGGCAAAGAAATGCTCGATCTGCTGGATCAGCAGGGCAGGCAGGTCGGTGTATTCCTTCACGTCCACGTACAGCTGCGACAGCTTGTCGTGGGGCACTGCGATGACCTTGGCGTCGCCGCCGCCATCGTCGGTCATGTTCAAGACACCTACCGGGCGGGCGCGGATGACCGAACCGGGGGCCACTGGGTAAGGGGTAACCACCAGCACGTCCAGCGGATCACCGTCGTCAGCCAGGGTGTTGGGGATAAAGCCGTAGTTGGCCGGGTAGAACATAGGGGTGGCCATGAAACGGTCGACGAACAGCGTGTCGCTGTCCTTGTCGATCTCGTATTTGATCGGCGCGTGGTTGGCCGGGATCTCGATGGCGACGTAGATGTCGTTCGGCAGGTCTTTGCCCGCCGGAATCTTGCTGTAGCTCATTGGGCAGTGCCCCCGTGTTTGACCAAAAAAGTGGCGGCGATTATAGGCATATTCCGACGGGGCATGCCACGTCTGGCCCAATGAACCGGGCGCTACACGGGGGGATGGCGATAGTCGGGATGCTCGCGTTGCAACCGGGCCAGGCGTGCAAGCGGGTTCTGCCGGTAGAACAGCGACAGTTGCTGGTAGACCTCGGGGTAGGCCTGGTGCAGCAGGTCGGGGGCGCTGAAGAAGTACTCGCTGGTCACGGCGAAGAACTCGGCGGGGTTTTCGGCGGCATAGGGGTCAATCGGCGTTTCGGCTTCCGGATCCAGGTCGAGTTGTCGGTTGAGGTCGTCGAAGGCCTGTTGCATGGCGTTCGCCCAGCGTTGCACAGCCATGTCGCTGTGCAGGGGAGGCAGGCCATTGGCATCGCCGTTGAGCATGTCCAGCTTGTGCGCCAGCTCATGGATGACCAGGTTGTAGGCTTCCCAGCCGCCACTGCCGAACACGCCATTGCAGGCCAGGATGATCGGGCCCTGCTGCCAGGCCTCGCCACTGTGTTCGCCGTCCCAGGCGTGCTCCACGCCGCTGGCGTCCCGGTGGCGCTGCGGGCTTTTGAAATCGTCGGGGTAGAGGATGATTTCGTGAAAGCCCTGATACCAGTTCAGGTCACCCAGGTGCAGTAACGGCAGCTGAGCTTGTGCCGCCAGCACCAGGCGTTGCTCATCGTCGAGCTCGACGCCTGGCAGGCACGTCAGGTGCTTTTCGTTCAGGAACAGGATGCTGGCCTCGCGCAACCATTGGTCCTCGGCGTCGTCGATACCGTCCAGTATGGGCAAGCGCTCGCGTACGGCTTGCCATTGCTGGACGCTGATCGGGAAGCGCGCCAACGTGCGCTTACGCCGCCAGGCGCTGAACGACCACATGCCCGATCAGGCGCCTCAGTGCGCCTTGGCCGTGCGACCCAGGCGGGTGCGCAGCAGGCCGAGAATCATCGGGACCAGCGACAGCAGGATGATACCCACCACCATCAGCGACAGGTGCTGCTTGATGAACGGCACATTGCCGAAGAAGTACCCCAGCGTGACCAGGCCGCCTACCCAGAGCAACGTGCCGGCAATACTGAAACCGAGAAAGCGCGGGTAGTGCATGCGGGCAATACCAGCCACAAACGGCGCGAACGTGCGCAGGATGGGCAGAAAACGCGCCATGGTGACCGTCTTGCCGCCGTGACGCTCATAGAAGTCGTGGGTGCGCTGCAGGTAGTCGCGGCGGAAAATCTTGGAGTTCGGGTTATTGAACAGGCGCTCGCCGGCCGTTCGCCCGATCACGTAGTTGGTGCTGTCGCCCAGGATGGCGGCAATCATCAGCAACCCGGCCAGCAGGACAGGGTCCATGCCGCCGCCCGCAGCGACTGCACCGGCGATGAACAGCAGGGAATCACCTGGCAGGAAAGGCATCACCACCAGCCCGGTTTCACAAAAAATCACAGCAAACAAAATGGCATAGATCCAGGGCCCGTAATTGGTGACCAACAGATCAAGGTATGCATCGAGATGGAGGATGAGGTCCAGCGGGTTGAAATCCATGTACAGCACCTGTGGTCTGGGTCGAAGGCTCGGTGACCTGGAGGAGTGAAATTTCACACATGACAAGTGGGCCATTATACGGCGAAGTCAGGATCACGCCCGCAGACTTTGTAGCGGGGGGTTACGGCAGTAGGAAGGCGTGAGCTGCGTTGTAGTACGGCCGACAGACACTGAGGTCGTGGACATCGTTCATCGTCCATGCTCGCCGCACGGAGGATACGGCGAGCGTGTTCAGTGGCCCGCCTGTAGCGCGCAGCAGGGCAGCCGGTGCAGCACCACCCTCCTACGCAGGTGCTCAGCCCTTGCCCAGAAGAAAGTTATCTTTCTGGCTGGCCAGTTCGTCACTTTCCAGGCTGTGAACTTCAGCCTCATCCTTAAGGTTCACGCCTGACAGCTGGCGCAGACAGGCTTCCCGCATCAGGTACAGCAGCCGATGCGCGGCCATGCCATAGCTCAACCCCTCCAGGCGCACATTGGAAATGCAGTTGCGGTAGGCGTCGGTCAGCCCGACCCTCGGGGCGTAGGTGAAATAAAGCCCCAGGCTGTCCGGCGAACTGAGCCCTGGCCGCTCACCGATCAGCATCACGGTCATGCGAGCGCCGAGCAGCTCGCCCACCTCATCTGCCACCGCCACGCGTCCTTGCTGGACCAACGTTATGGGCGCGCAAGTCCAGCCTTCGGCGTTGACCTGCTCCTCAAGGCGGGTCAGAAACGGGAGCGTATGACGGTGTACCGCCAAGGCGGAGAGTCCGTCGGCCACCACGATTGCCAGGTCGACCCCGCCTGGGTTGGCCTGGGCATGCTGGCGCAAGGTGGCGACCGAATCCTCGTTCAGACGCCGGCCCAGATCGGGCCGCTGCAGGTATTGATGACGGTCGCTTGCGGCGCTGTGCAACACCAGGCTATCGCGCCCCCGTTGATCGAGCTGTGCCGTCAGTTCAGTCACGTCGAAGGGCAGGTGCACGGCGTCCCGAGCCTGGGCATGGGCGAACTGGAAGTCCAGTTGCGCACTGGTCGGAAGGCTGGTGCCCACGCGCCCCAGGGCGATACGGGCGGGGGTCAGGTTGCGCAGGGCCAGCCAGGGGTTTTCGGGGGTGGGGGTGCGGTTGTCCATGATCGGCGATTCCTATGCAAGCTGTGCCAGGGCCTGCCGGAAGGCTGGCGGCAGGTTGTCACCAAAGCGTATCCGGCCGTCGGCCTGGGTGAAGATGCCGGTGCGCGCCAGCCATGCTTCGAACTCAGGCCCAGGCTTGAGGCCCAGGGTTTGGCGGGCATACAGGGCGTCATGGAACGAGGTGGTCTGGTAGTTGAGCATGATGTCGTCCGAGCCGGGGATACCCATGATGAAGTTGATCCCGGCGACCCCCAGCAGCGTCAGCAGCGTGTCCATGTCGTCCTGGTCGGCTTCGGCATGGTTGGTGTAGCAGATGTCGCAGCCCATTGGCACGCCCAGCAGCTTGCCGCAGAAGTGGTCTTCAAGGCCCGCACGGATGATCTGCTTGCCGT
This sequence comes from Pseudomonas sp. xss_4, assembly GCF_043104125.1. Classification (NCBI taxonomy): domain Bacteria; kingdom Pseudomonadati; phylum Pseudomonadota; class Gammaproteobacteria; order Pseudomonadales; family Pseudomonadaceae; genus Pseudomonas; species Pseudomonas sp. xss_4. The sequence goes on along the minus strand of NZ_JBICKJ010000096.1, from coordinate 65,121 downwards.
TGTACAGGTACTCCGGACCAATGAAACCGACCACGGTATTGACCAGGAACGGCTTGAAGTGGCGTGCGACGGCATAGGCGCGGGTCTCGCACGTCTGTTGGTCGACACCATGATGAGCGTTGGCCGACAGCGCACTGCCTTGGCCGGTTTCGAAATACATCAGGTTCTGCCCCAGGGTGCCGCGCTTGAGCGATAGCCCTGCTTCGTACCCCTCCTGCAACACGTTCAGGTTGATGCCGAACCCCGCATTGGCCGCCTCGGTGCCGGCGATGGACTGGAAGACCAGGTCCAGGGGCACGCCCCGGTTGATCGCCTCGATCGAGGTGGTGACATGGGTGAGCACGCAGGACTGGGTCGGAATGTCGTAGCGCTGGATGATGGCATCGAGCATTTCCAGCAGCGCACAGATGGAAGCGGTGCTGTCCGTGGCTGGGTTGATGCCGATCATGGCATCGCCGTTGCCATACAGCAGGCCGTCGAGAATGCTCGCCGCGATACCGGCCGGTTCGTCGGTGGGGTGGTTGGGCTGCAGTCGGGTCGACAGGCGCCCGCGCAGGCCCATGGTGCCGCGAAACTGGGTAACGACGCGGATCTTCTGGGCCACCAGCACCAGGTCCTGGATGCGCATGATCTTCGACACGGCGGCGGCCATTTCCGGCGTCAGCCCCGGCGCCAATGCGCGCAGGCTGTCTTCATCGGCCTGCTCGCTCAACAGCCAGTCACGCAAGCCACCCACGGTCAGGTGACTGACCGGTGCGAACGCCTGTGCATCGTGGGTATCGATGATCAAGCGGGTGACTTCGTCGCTTTCGTAGGGGATCAGTGCTTCGCCCAGAAAATGCGACAGCGGAATATTGGCCAATGCCATTTGCGCAGCCACGCGCTCGCCATCGCTTGAAGCCGCGACCTCGGCGAGGTAGTCGCCGGAGCGTGCGGGGCTGGCCTTGGCCATCACCTCCCTGAGGCTGTCGAAGCGATAGACCAGGTTGCCCACGGTGTGTACGAAATTTGCCATGCAGATTCTCCAAGGCCGCGGGGTGGCCCGCGGCGAGTGTCGTCGATCAGTGCAAGGCCTCTTCGGCCTTCTGGATCGCGGCGAATTCCTCTTCTGGCGTGCCCGCTACCAGGTGGTGACGGCTGTAGAACGCAAAGTACGCGATCAGCACCGCATAGATCACGGCAGCGCCGATCACCACGCGTGGGTCGACCAGGAAGCCGGCGACCACGGCGATACAGGCCAGCACCAGGGCCAGGCCCGAGGTGAAGATGCCGCCTGGGGTGCGGTAAGGGCGCTCCATTTTCGGGCGACGGATGCGCAGGGTGATGTGCGCCGCCATCATCAGTACATAAGACAAGGTAGCCCCGAACACGGCAACCAGGATGAGCAAGTCGCCTTGACCTGTCAGCGACAGGGCAAAACCGATGATGCCCGGAATCACCAACGCCATGACCGGCGCCTTGCTCTTGTTGGTCTCGGACAGCTTGCGCGGCAGGTAGCCGGCCCGCGACAGCGCGAAGATCTGGCGCGAGTAGGCATAGATGATCGAGAAGAAGCTGGCGATCAGGCCTGCCAGGCCCACCAGGTTGACGAAGCTGCCCATCCAGGTGGAACCGCCGTAAGCCTTGGCCAGCGCCTCGACCAGGGGGTTACCGGAGGCCTTGAGTGCTTCGGAGCCTGCACCGCCGGGGCCGACGATCAGGATCAGCAGGGCGAACGCCACCAGCACCAGCATCGCGCCAATCAGGCCGCGTGGCAGGTCGCGCTTGGGGTTCTTGGTTTCTTCGGCGGCCAATGGCACGCCCTCAACCGCCAGGAAGAACCAGATCGCATAGGGGATGGCTGCCCACACGCCTACATAGCCGAACGGCAGGAAGCTGCTGGCCCCTGCGGCATCGGTGACGGCGATGTCGAACAGGTTGGCTGCATCAAAATGGGGCACCATGGCCACCAGGAACACGGCCAGTGCAACGGCGGCGATGGCGGTGATGATGAACATCAGCTTGAGCGCCTCGCCCACGCCAAAGATGTGGATGCCGATGAACACCACGTAGAACGCCAGGTAGATCATCCAACCGCCGATGCCGAACAACGATTGGCAATAGGCGCCGATGAAGGTGGCGATGGCCGCCGGCGCGATGGCGTACTCGATCAGGATGGCGGTGCCGGTCAGGAACCCGCCCCAGGGCCCGAAGGCGCTGCGGGCGAACCCGTAGCCACCGCCGGCAGTAGGGATCATCGACGACAGTTCGGCCAGGGAGAAGCACATGCACAGGTACATGGTGGCCATCAGCAGGGTGGCGAGGAACATGCCGCCCCAACCGCCTTGGGCCAGGCCGAAGTTCCAGCCGGCGTAGTCGCCGGAGATGACGTAGGCAACGCCCAGGCCGACCAGAAGCACCCAGCCGGCGGCGCCTTTCTTGAGTTCACGTTGTTGGAAATAGTCTGAACCGACTTTCTCGAAATCTACGGAATAGCCTGCCGGGCTACCGGCTGGGTGTTCGCTTGGCATGGTTTCACCTGTTCTTTTTCTTGATGGCCGCAAGGAGTTCGGGCCGCTGGTGATCTGTACTGCAGGAAGCGAGCCAGAGCGGTTGGTGCATGACAACCGCCCTGGACAAAGGGCCAGTCAACGCCGGCCTTTGCACCGTGACCGGCGAATAGACCGGCGCAGGGCTTAGAAGAAGCCCAGCGGGTTGATGTCGTAGCTCACCAGCAGGTTCTTGGTCTGCTGGTAGTGATCGAGCATCATCTTGTGGGTTTCACGGCCTACACCGGACTTTTTGTAACCACCGAAGGCCGCGTGCGCCGGGTAAAGGTGATAGCAGTTGGTCCAGACACGCCCGGCCTTGATGCCGCGGCCCATGCGGTAGGCACGGTTGATGTCGCGGGTCCAGACCCCGGCGCCCAGGCCGAACTCGGTATCGTTGGCAATGGCCAGGGCTTCGGCCTCGTCCTTGAAGGTGGTGACGCTCACCACAGGCCCGAAGATTTCCTCCTGGAACACCCGCATCTTGTTGTTGCCCTTGAGCAGGGTCGGCTGGATGTAGTAACCGGTGGCCAGCGCGCCTTCGAGTTTCTCGACCTTGCCCCCGGTCAGCAGCTCGGCGCCTTCCTGCTGGGCGATCTCGAGGTAGGACAGGATCTTTTCGAATTGCTGTTGCGAGGCCTGCGCACCGACCATGGTGTCGGTGTCCAGCGGGTCGCCGCGCTTGATCTGCAGCACCTTTTTCATCACCACTTCCATGAACTGCGGGTAGATCGACTCCTGTACCAGCGCACGGGATGGGCAGGTGCACACTTCGCCCTGGTTGAAGAAGGCCAGGACCATGCCTTCGGCGGCCTTGTCGATGAAGCTCGGTTCGGCCTGCATGATGTCTTCGAAGTACACGTTCGGCGATTTGCCGCCCAGTTCCACCGTCGACGGGATGATGTTCTCGGCCGCGCACTTCATGATGTGCGAACCCACGGGCGTGGAACCTGTGAAGGCAATTTTGGCGATGCGCTTGCTGGTGGCCAGCGCCTCGCCCGCTTCACGGCCGTAGCCCTGCACCACGTTCAGCACGCCCTTGGGCAGCAGGTCGCCGATCAGCTCCACCAGCACGGTAATGCCAAGGGGCGTCTGTTCGGCGGGCTTGAGCACCACGCAGTTGCCTGCTGCCAGCGCTGGCGCGAGCTTCCAGGCGGCCATCAGGATCGGGAAGTTCCACGGGATGATCTGGCCCACCACGCCTAGCGGCTCATGGATATGGTAGGCAACGGTGTTTTCGTTGATTTCCGCAGCGCCGCCTTCCTGGGCGCGGATGCATCCGGCGAAGTAGCGGAAGTGATCGACCGCCAGCGGGATGTCGGCATTGAGGGTTTCTCGCACGGGCTTGCCGTTGTCCCAGGTTTCGGTGATGGCCAGGACCTCGAGGTTCTGCTCGATACGGTCGGCAATGCGCAGCAACACGTTGGAGCGGTCCTGGACGGACGTGCGGCCCCAGGCATCGGCAGCGGCATGGGCAGCGTCCAGGGCTTTGTCGATGTCTTCGGCGGTGGAACGGGGGAATTCGGCAATCGGTTGCCCGTCCACGGGCGATGTGTTGGTGAAGTACTCACCCTTTACCGGAGGAACGAACTCACCACCGATGTAGTTGCCGTAGCGGCTCTTGAAGGAAACCTTAGCGCCTTCGGTACCGGGATGTGCATAACGCATGGTGTGTCTCCTGGCTATTGTGTTTGTGTGGAGTGCAAAGCGTAGAGCAAAGGTTGGGCCATCGTTTTGCACTTCAATGAAATCAAGCAGTTGACGGGTACTGACGCTCTCTGGCGACCCGCGATGTACCGTGCTCGATACAGGCTTGGGTGACAGTGTGTACCGCCGGTGGCACGCCTCGTGGCGGGTGCATTGCAAACCGGCCTGCTGTAGAGGATGCTGGCTTTAGCCTCTATCTGCGGAGAATCACAATAATGCAGAGCAACCCATTCACCCAGCATGCCCGGCAAGTGCACACGGTCGCCCATGGCGGGCGTGTCGAAGGCGGCAGCGACCCGTCCATTGCCCGCTCCTGGCTGCGCTGCCTGGAGGACTACCACCTGGATCCGGCGCTGGCCGAAGCACCGGTGGTCCTGGAGCATGGCCGCCTGTTGGAAAGCCGCGAACGCATGCGCCAGGTGCTGCAAATCGCCGATCAGGAAATGAACAGCCTGCACCAGCAGCTTTCCGGTGCTGGCCATGCGGTGCTGCTGACCGATGCCCGCGGGGTGATCCTCAACTGCGTCACCGCCCCCACCGAACGGCGCAGCTTCGAACAGGCCGGGCTGTGGCTGGGCGCTGACTGGAGCGAGGCGCGAGAGGGCACCAACGGCATCGGCACGTGCCTGGTCGAACGTCAGGCGCTGACCATCCACCAGCACGAACACTTTCGTGGGCGGCATACGGGGCTGACCTGCTCGGCCAGCCCGGTGTTCGACCCTCAGGGGCATTTGCTGGCCGTGCTGGACGTGTCTTCAGCGCGGCCCGACGTTTCGCGCCAAAGCGAATTCCACACCATGGCCATGGTGACCCTGTCGGCCAAGATGATCGAAAGCTGCTATTTCATGCGCCAGTTCGAGCATCACTGGCTGCTGCGTTTTCACCTGCAGGCCGAATCGGTCGGGCTGTTCAGCGAGGGGCTGCTGGCGGTCGACGGCGATGGCCGTATCTGCGCGGCCAACCAGAGTGCGCTGAACCTGCTGGGCCGCGTGCGCGCCGATGTGCAAGGGCAGACCCTGGAGCAGTTTTTCGCCTGCACCCACGACGAGCTGTTCAGCCGTGCCATGCCCGATGGCAGCGCAGCCTGGCCGCTGCTGACCCTGGACGGGCGGCAGGTGTTCGCCAGCCTGCGTGGCCAGGCACGTACGCCGGTCTGGACCGTGCCCGCCGGGCATTCGCGCCGCGTCGTCCGGCAGCCACCGCAGGTCTGCCTGCTGGACCCTGCGCTGCAACAGGATTTTCGCCGCAGTGTGCGGGTGTTCGAGCGCAATGTGCCGCTGTTGCTCAGCGGCGAGACAGGTTGCGGCAAGGAAGCCTTCGCCCAGGCCGTGCATCAGGCCAGCGAGCGTCGGGACAAGCCATTCGTGGCCATCAACTGCGCGTCCATCCCCGAGAGCCTGATCGAAAGCGAGTTGTTCGGCTATCGGGCCGGCAGCTTTACCGGGGCACGCAAGGAAGGCATGCGCGGCAAGTTGCTGCAGGCCGACGGCGGCACCTTGTTGCTGGACGAGATCGGCGACATGCCGCTGGATCTGCAAACACGGCTGCTGCGCGTGCTCGAAGAGCGGCAGGTGGTGCCAATCGGCGGCGAGCCGCAGGCCGTGGATGTTCGCATCATCAGTGCCACCCACCGGGACCTGCTGCAACGGGTTGCCCAGGGTACGTTCCGTGAAGATCTTTATTACCGCCTCAACGGGCTTGAAGTGGCTTTGCCTGCCGTGCGCGAGCGCAGCGACAAAGCGCAGTTGCTGGACTTGCTGCTGCGCCAGGAAACCCAAGGCCAGTTGATTGAACTCGAGCCCCAGGCGCGTGAGGTACTGCTGGACTACCCCTGGCCTGGTAACGTGCGGCAGATGCGCAACGTGCTGCGCACCCTGGCAGCCCTGTGCGACGAGGGCCGCGTCACGCTGGCAGACCTGCCTGCCGTGGTGCGCACGGCGCGTCGCCAAGACGCAGCGCCAGTGGCCACGGCGGTCTTGCCGGATGAGGGTTCACCGGTACCTGAGAGCAACACCGCATTGGAGACGGCCGAACGCCAGGCACTGCTGGCCGTTCTCGAGGCCCGGCATTGGCAGCTCACCCGGGTCGCCGAGCACCTGGGCATCAGCCGTAACACGCTGTATCGCAAACTGCGCAAGCATGGCATCACCCGGCCCGACTGACGAAACAGCGGGTGCGATTTGTCGCGCCCTGGGCTACCCTGCCTCGATGTTTTGCGAGGTCGACCATGCATATTCACATTCTCGGTATTTGCGGCACTTTCATGGGTTCGCTGGCGGTGCTGGCCAAGGAACTTGGCCACCGCGTCACCGGATCGGACGCCAACGTCTATCCGCCGATGAGCACCCAGCTCCAGGCCCAGGGCATCGAGCTGACCCAGGGTTATGACCCTGCTCAGCTGGAGCCGGCTCCCGATCTGGTGGTCATTGGCAACGCCATGTCCCGTGGCAACCCGGCGGTGGAGCATGTGCTCAACAAGGGCCTGCCCTATGTGTCGGGCCCGCAATGGCTGGCCGACCATGTGCTGCAGGGCCGCTGGGTGTTGGCAGTCGCCGGCACCCATGGCAAGACCACCACCAGCAGCATGCTGGCCTGGGTGCTTGAGCATGCCGGCATGAGCCCTGGCTTCCTGATCGGTGGGGTGCCGCAGAATTTCTCCGTATCGGCGCGGTTGGGTGATACGCCGTTCTTCGTGGTCGAAGCGGACGAGTACGACAGTGCCTTCTTCGACAAGCGCTCGAAGTTCGTGCATTACCACCCGCGCACGGCGATCCTGAACAACCTGGAATTCGACCACGCGGACATTTTCCCTGACCTTGCTGCCATCGAGCGACAATTTCATCACCTGGTACGCACCATCCCCAGCGAAGGCCTGGTGATCCATCCCACGTCCGAACACGCGCTGGCGCGGGTCATCGACATGGGCTGCTGGACGCCCGTGCAGACAACAGGCGACGGCGGGCAGTGGCAGGCACGCCTGCTCAGCCCGGATGGGTCGCGCTTCGAGGTGCTGTTCGACGGGCACGTGCAGGGCGTGGTGGATTGGGCGCTGACCGGTCAGCACAACGTGGCCAATGCCTTGGCGACCCTGGCGGCCGCCCGTCACGTTGGCGTGGCACCGGCGATGGGTATCGAAGGCCTCAGTGCGTTCAAAAGCGTCAAGCGGCGCATGGAAAAGGTCGCCGAAGTGCAAGGCGTGACCATCTTCGATGATTTCGCCCATCACCCCACGGCCATTGCCACCACCCTGGACGGCCTGCGCAAGCGCGTGGGTGATGCACCGGTGATTGCCGTCATCGAGCCGCGCTCCAATTCGATGAAACTGGGCGCACATCGCGATGGCCTGCCTGAGAGCGTCAACGATGCTGACCAGGTGATCTGGTACGCCCCGGCCAACCTGGGGTGGGACCTGGCAGCCACGGCCGCGCAATGCAAGGTGCCCAGCGTAGTGGCCGACAGCCTCGAGGCGATCATCGAGCAGGTCAAGCGCCAGGCGCGGCCAGGTACCCAGGTGGTGATCATGAGCAACGGTGGCTTTGGCGGCCTGCACGGCAAGCTGGCCGAGGCGCTCAAGTGAGCGGGCCGGAACGCATTACCCTGGCGATGACCGGGGCATCGGGTGCGCAGTATGGCCTGCGCTTGCTCGATTGCCTGGTGCGCGAAGATCGGGAGGTGCACTTTCTGATTTCCAAGGCCGCACAGCTGGTCATGGCGACCGAAACCGACGTACTCCTGCCTGCCAAACCGCAGGCGATGCAGGCGTTCCTGACCGAATACACTGGCGCTGCCGATGGGCAGATTCGGGTGTATGGCAAGGAAGACTGGATGTCGCCCGTGGCGTCGGGTTCCGGCGCACCAGCGGCCATGGTGGTGGTGCCGTGTTCTACCGGCACGCTGTCGGCGATTGCCACGGGTGCGTGCAACAACCTGATCGAACGGGCTGCCGATGTCACCCTCAAGGAGCGTCGGCAGTTGATCCTGGTGCCTCGTGAGGCGCCGTTTTCCACCATTCACCTTGAAAACATGCTCAAGCTGTCGCAGATGGGTGCGGTGATGCTACCGGCCTCGCCTGGTTTTTATCATCAGCCACAGACCATCGACGATCTGGTCGACTTCGTGGTGGCGCGCATCCTCAACCTGCTGAACATCCCACAGGACATGCTGCCGCGTTGGGGTGAGCATCATTATGGGGTGGATGATTGAAAAGAGGGCTGGCCGGTACGCTGGCTGTGTTGATGCTCGGTGGCTGCGCCACGGTACGCACCCTGGATGGCACCAAGCCAGGGGCGCCGGTGGTGTATGCAGGCACCCGTCTGGATTGGTATGCGATCAGCGGTGGCTGTTGCCCCCAGGCGCGCTTCGGCGTCGAGGCTCCCCGGTTCGCCTCCCTCGATCTGCCGGTCAGTTTTCTTCTCGATACCTTGTTACTGCCGTTGACCCTGCCAGCTGCCGCCGGCATTTACTATCACGGCAGCGGCGGCTTTTGAGTGCTGCATGCAGCCGCTAGCAACCCGGCAGCGGCTCAGTTTTTCCCCAGCTTGCGCAACTCGTCCGACTCCACGATCCGGATGCCGTCCTCTTCCTCCAGCGCCAGGCGCCACAGCGCTCGTGCCAATGTGCAGGCCTCAATACCCCGGTACTTGCCAGGCATCAGCTTGGAAAAGGGAGCGGCCAGGGTTTCGGTGAGCCTTGGCTCGGTGCGTTCTCCCAGCAACAGCGACGGGCGGACGATGGTCAGTTGAGGCCAGTCCTGGGCTTTGAGGGCTTCTTCCATCTCGCCTTTGACGCGGTTGTAGAAGATCGAGGATGTCGGGTCGGCGCCCACGGCACTGATCACCAGCAAGTGCCTGGCCCCCATCTCACGGGCTCGCTTGCTGAAGGCCACTACCATGTCCAGGTCCACGGCTTTGAATGCGGACTCCGAGCCTGCCTGCTTCAATGTCGTGCCCAGGCAGCAATACGCGATGTCTACGCGGCCCTCCAGCTGGGGCAAAAATACAGCCGGATCGCCTACGGGGTTATCCAGATGGGGATGTTCTGCCAAAGGGCGGCGTGTAGGCGCCAGCACGCGGGTGATGGTGGGCTCATTGAGCAGGCGGTCGAGCAGGTGCTCGCCAGTCAGGCCGGTCGCTCCGGCAAGCAGGACATGCTGAGGCGTCAAGTACATGATGTCTCTCCCTTGTTACACACAAGCTTAGTGGCTGCGCGGCGTTTTTGCCTGTGCCCCTACCGCTGCCTGTGTCGTATTGCGCAAGGCTTCTTCGGCCTGGTTCCGGCGTAGGCGCTGCCAGTGCTCCAGCACGTTTGGCGGTGCCCACAGCTGCGGCTCGGACGCTTCGAAGCCTTCGTTTCGTTCACGTTCGGCAACATGGGTACGCGCCAGTTCAAACGCCTGTTTCAGGTCGTCCGTCTGATTCAGGGCCTGGGCGAAAAGGGCGTCGCCAAAGTAGGTGAAGTCGGCTTCTTCCGAGCAACCGAAGGACACCCGGTCGGCTCGGGCGGCTGTCATGAGCAGCGTGCGCGAATCTTTCAGGGCATCGATGTAGCCACCGGAATAACACGCGGAAATGACGATGACCTTGTCTCGATTTTTCAAGGGGGCCAATGCATCGGCCAACTCGTCGGCGGAAATATCGGCCAACTGCAGGCGTGGTTGATCGAGGACCAGTTGGTGGTCCTGGCTACCGTGGCTGGTGAGGTAGATGAACAGCAGGTCTTCCGGGCCGCTGCGCTCGGCCAGGGTGCTGGCGGCTCGGGTGATGCTCTGCCGCGTGGCCATGGGGCGCGTCGCCATGAAGTCACGATGGTTGACCAGCGTGACCTGGCCTTTGGCACCGAAGCGTACCTTCAGCAGGTTGCTCACGTAATCGGCTTCGCGCAGAAAAACGCTCTGCTGCCCGTCGCCCCCCACCACCAGGCTGTACAGCTCGATTGCCGGCTGGGACCGGGGCACGGTGGCCAAGGCTTCCTTGAGCAAGCGCCCTTGATTGAGCAGTGCCATATCGAGCGGGTCCGGCAGCAAGGTGCCACGCTCATCGCGAACCCGAACGCCATTGGCCCAGGTACCGCTTTGTACCTTGCCGTCAGCCAGTGTCAGGCGCCCTTGCCCGTGGTAGGCATCATCGAGCATATGGCCCACGTACTGACTGCCATCAGCCAGTTGCAGGCTGCCCTGGCCCGACATGCGCCAGTCGAGGAAAGTCCCCTTGTAATGGCTGCCGTCGCTGCCCAGCATTTCGCCTTCGCCGTTGAGCGAACCGTCCTTGAACTGGCCGATCCACACATCGCCTTCGGCGTTTTCGTAGCGCCCGCGGCCTTCGAGGCGGTTGTCCTTGAACTCGCCGATGTACTGCTCGCCTTCGACACTGTCGTAGGTGCCAGTGCCTTGCAGTTGGCCGTCCACGAACCTGCCGCTGAACTGATTACCGCTAGCATCGCTGCGCACGCCGGCGCCGTTGGGCTTGCCCTTGGCGAACAGGCCCCGGTAGCGACTGCCGTCGGCCAACTCCAGTTCGCCTGCCCCTTCGTAGAGGTCGTCCTTGAACTGCCCGCGGTAGGTTTGCCCAGTCTGCTTGAGGGTGCCTTCGCCATCGCGCCGGCCATGGCGGAAGGTGCCCGCATAGTGGCTACCTGGTGTGGTCAGGTCCCCAAGCCCTTCGAACAGGCCGGCGACGAACTGGCCGCGGTAGACTTCGCCGTTCTGCCCGTGCCATTCCCCCTGGCCGTGCCATTGGCCATCCTTGAAACCGCCGGCATACCAGCTGCCATTGGGGTAGTCGATACGGCCCTGGCCCTGCAGCAAGCCGTCGACGACCTGGCCTCGGTAGCGACCGCCGTCTGGCAGACGGGCATCGGGTGGGCTCAGGGATTCGCCATCACCACAGGCAGCGAGCAACAGGAGCAGGGTCAGGGGAAGCAGTGGACGCATGGCGAGGACCGGGCAGTGAGTGCGCCGATTATGACTCAGATCGAGCGCCTGAAACAGCGAGTGGCGGGTGGGGCGAGGGGGCTTTGCGCCCCGTTTGCAAGCGATGGGGCCTCGGGTAGGGGCGGCCTGATCAGGCCGCCCCAGGGGAACTTCGATACCGTGCGCCTAGCGACCCAATCCCGGCGACACGATGATCTTCACGTTTTCCTCCTTGTTGTTCACCAGTTCCTCGAACCCCAGTTCGACGATCTGCTCCAGCCCGATGCGGCCGGTCACCAGCGGGCGTATATCCAACCGACCGTCGGCGATGAAGGCGATCACGTCGGCGAACTCGCCGTTATAGGCCAGCGCACCGATCACCTGCTTCTCGGTGGACACCAGTTCGAAGAAGTTGAATTCGCTCGGCTCCTCGAAAATTCCCACCATCACGCACTTGCCGGCCTTGCGAAGGGTGTCGATGGCCAGCTTGGCCGTGTGCTTGTTGCCGATGCACTCGAAGCTCACGTCAGCCCCCAGCCCGGCGGTGAGCGCACGAATCTCGGCCAACGCATCGCACTGGTTGGGGTCCAGGACCACGCTGGCGCCCACTTCCAATGCCTTGGCTTTGCGCGCCGAAGACATCTCCAGGGCGATCACCCGCGCCGCGCCTGCCGCCTTGGCGCACATGATGGTGCACAGTCCGATGGTACCGGCGCCCACCACCACCACGGTCTGGCCCAGCAGGCTGCCTGCTTTTTTGACCGCGTGCATGCCGACCGCCAGCGGTTCGATCAGGGCCCCTGCCTCGGCCGGGAAACCGGGCGGCAGCCGGTAGAGCAGATTGGCCGGCACATTGACCCGCTCGGCGAAGGCGCCATTGTTCATCAAGCCTGTGAACGCCAGGCGCTCACAGATGTTGTACATCCCGTGGGTACAGTAATAACAGGTGCCACAGTGCTGGCAGGCATCTGCCGCCACCGGATCGCCCACGGCATAGCCCTCGACGCCTGCGCCGAGCTTGGCGATCCGGCCGCAGAACTCGTGGCCGAGGATGCATTGGCCCTGAATACCGGTCAGCGGGTGTGGCGCGTCGACCGGGATGAAGACCGGTCCGGCCACGTATTCGTGCAGGTCCGAGCCGCAGATGCCGCACCAGTCCACCTGGATCTGCACCCACCCAGGTGCAGGGTCGGCCGGCAGGGGCACCTGCTCGACCCGGATGTCGTTGCGCCCGTGCCAGACCGCCGCGCGCATGTGTGGATTGCTCAAGTCGTTCATAGGAATCTCCAGAAGCCGGGAAGGGTCAATGGCTGCGCATGAAAGCGAGCAGGTGCTGGTTGACCGTGTCGGCGGCCTCCATCTGCACCATGTGGCCAGCTTCCGGCACGACGACCACCTGGGCCTCCAGACCCTGGGCATGACTGGCCGGAATGATCGCGTCCTTCTCGCCCCAGATCACCAGGGCCGGGTGCTGGCCCAGGACGCTGCGCAGGTCGTGGCGTTGCCGGTCGCCGTCGGCCAGGGCCGAGGCCAGCACCTGCAGCGCCTGGTCTACGCCCTCCAGGCGCTTGAACTTGAGCATGTCTTCGAGCAGTTGCCGCGTGACCAAGGCCGGATCGGCGAACAGTTGCACCATCTGCGGCTTGAGGGCGTTGCGGCTACTGGCCGCGACGAACCCTTGCAGGTACTGCCCATTGATGGCCTCGCCCAGACCCGCGCTGGCGATCAGGCCAAGGCTGGCCACCCGGTGCGGTGCCAGGCGCGCAAGGCCCAGGCAAACCGCGCCGCCCATGGAGTGACCGACCAGGTGAGCACGTGGAATGTCCAGGTGATCGAGCAGGGCCAGCACCGTTTCGCTCAGTTCCTCCAGGTCACCGCGCTGCAAGGCTTTGGCCGACTCGCCATGGCCCGGCAGGTCGAGGGCGATTACCCGTCGCTCGGCGGCCAGGGCAGGGTGGTTGAACAGCCAGTTGTTGAGGTCGCCGCCAAAGCCATGTACCAGCACCAAGGGCGTCCCGCCTTCGCCCAATTCGAACCAGCGCAACAAGCGCCCCTTCACCTCGGCTTTCTGCGGCGCCGGGCCTTGGGCCTGGTCGGTGCTACCGTCGGCCACGAACTCGGCCTGAAAGCGCTGTACCACAGCGTCGATGTCGGCGTCGTCGGCTTCGCCTTCTACCACCACGGCCAACAGCGCGCCCACCGGCAGGGTCTCGTCCGGCCTGGCCACCAGGCGGCGCAGCACGCCACTGAACGGCGCCTCGACGCTGCTGCTGATCTTGTCCGTCTCCACGTCCAGCACTTCGTCGCCCTTGGTGATGACGTCGCCTTCCTGCTTGAGCCAGGTGTCCACCCGGCCTTCGGTCATCGACAAGCCCCATTTGGGCATGGTCAGGGTATGGATCTGGCTCATGCGGCGCTCCTTGCAGCATCGATAACGGTGCGCACGGCTGTTTCGATTTTGGCAGCGTCGGGGATATACAGGTCTTCCAGAGCGTCGGAAAACGGAACGGGCGTATGCGGCGCCGTCACCATTTCGATGGGCCCTTTCAGCGCACCGAATGCCTTCTGCGCAACCAGGGCGCTGATGTCCGTGGCCATCGAGCACCGGGGGTTGGCTTCGTCGATCACCACCAGGCGCCCGGTCTTTTCGACACTTTCAAGGATGCTGTCTTCGTCCAGCGGGCTGGTGGTGCGCAGGTCCAGGACTTCGCAGTCGATGCCCTGGCGGGCCAGGTTGTTGGCGGCTTCCATGGCCACATGCACCATGCGGCCATACGTCACCAGGGTGACATCGCTGCCATCGCGCAGGTAATTGGCTTCGCCGAACGGCACCGTGTACACCTCCTCCGGTACTTCGCCCTGCATGCCGTACAGCAGCTTGTGCTCGCAGAAGATCACCGGGTCGTTGTCGCGGATGGCCTGGATCAGCAGGCCCTTGGCGTCGTAAGGCGAGGACGGGCACACCACCTTCAGGCCCGGGATGTGCGTCCACAGCGAGGTGAGCATCTGCGAATGCTGGGCCGCGGCACGCAGCCCGGCGCCGTACATGGTGCGCATGACCAGCGGGGTCACGGCCTTGCCGCCGAACATGTAACGAAACTTGGCCGCCTGATTGAGGATCTGGTCCAGGCAGCAGCCGGCGAAGTCGACGAACATCAGTTCGCAGACTGGGCGCAGGCCCTGGGTGGCCGCACCGACGGCGGCGCCTACGTAGCCGATCTCCGAGAGCGGCGCATCCAGTACGCGGCCTGGAAACTGGTGATACAGGCCCTTGGTCACGCCCAGCACGCCACCCCAGGCATCGTCTTCGCCAGGCGCGCCTGCACCGCCGGCCACATCCTCACCAATGATGAACACGGTATCGTCACGGCGCATTTCCTGGGCCAGGGCTTCGTTGATGGCCTGCTGGTAACTGATCTTTCTTGCCATGGTGGTTCTCCTGTTGTTCTTGTTTTGAGCGGCTCAGGGATAGGCGACGTAGACGTCGGTGAGCAGGTCGGCAGGTTGTGGCTTGGGGTCGGACTTGGCGCGTTGCACGGCATCCTCGATCAGGTCCTCGACGCGGGCATCGATGCTGTCCAGTTGGCCTGCTTCGAGCAGGCCCGCGCGCACGGTCTTGTCGCGGAACTGCAGCAGGCAGTCGCGGGTTTCGCGCAGGTTCTTCACTTCATCGGGGGCGCGGTAGGTTTGCGCATCGCCCTCGAAGTGGCCGTAGTAGCGGCTGAGCTTGACCTCGATCAGCGACGGCCCCTGGCCGGCACGTGCGCGCTCGATGGCGGCACCGGCGGCCTCGTGAACCGCGAAGAAATCGAAGCCGTCGATGGTGACCCCTGGCATGCCGAAGCCGGCGGCGCGGTCGGCTATGTGATCGCAGGCCACTGACCAGTTGGACGCGGTGGCTTCGGCATAACCGTTGTTCTCGGCGACGAAGATGCACGGCAGGTTCATGATCGCAGCCATGTTCATGGCTTCGAACACTGCGCCTTCATTGGAGGCGCCATCGCCGAAGAAGACCACGGACACATCGTCGCGACCCTTGAGCTTGGCTGCCAGCGCAGCGCCTGCCACCAAAGGTGCGCCAGCGCCGACGATACCGTTGGCGCCGAGCATGCCCTTGCCCAGGTCGGCAATGTGCATCGAGCCGCCCTTGCCGCCGCAGACTCCGGTCTTCTTGCCGTAGATCTCGGCCATCATGCCGTACACATCCACGCCCTTGGCGATGCAGTGGCCATGGCCGCGATGGTTGGAGGCAATGCAATCGCTGTCGCGCAGGTGGGCCATCACCCCCGCAGCGCTGGCCTCTTCACCGGCGTAAAGGTGAACGAAGCCGGGTATTTCGCCTGTGGCGAACTCGACGTGCAGGCGTTCTTCGAAGGCACGAATGGTGCGCATCACTTCATAGGCATGCAGCAGTTGTGCGGAACTCGGTTGATTGGACATCTTGTTGTTCTCCGGGGTTGTCTCAACGGGTCGCGGGGTGCAGCGGGTGGCCCAGGGGTACAGCCAGCAGACGATGCTGGGCGGCATGCGTGAGCACTGCCTGCACGTCCACACTCAACGGGCCCAGGTGATCGAGGGTGATGGTGGGGGTGTCATGGGCGCAGAATTCGATTTCCCGCTCGCCGTCCAGGGCCAAGGTGCCCTGGACGAGGGCAGGGCGGTACGGTTCGTCGGGCGCCATGTGGCCGGAGGCGGTGATGCCGCAGCCTTGCAGCACGCCAGGGGCCACAGGGGCCAGCAGCGCCTGCCCGGCGTTCTCGTCCAAGCGCACCCAGGCGCCGTGGGGCGCTTGCCGCGAGACCGGATTCCACAGGCCGCACAGTGCCGACAAGCCGATGGCGTGGGGCTCGGCGAAGCAGGCGAAGATTTCGCTCAGGTCTTCGCTGCGGCTCAGCGCCCGCGCGCCGATGAAACGCTGGGGCGACACCGCTACCTCCACCAGCGCCCATTCGCTCAGTTGCTGCTGGGGCACCCTGACCAGCAAGCGTTTGTTGCGGCGCAGGCCGATGGAGGTTGGCACCTTGCCGCCGACGATCAGGCCGCCTGCAAGCCCCGCGCTGGTCGCTTCGCGCAGCTCCGGGAAGGCGTTGTTGGTGCCGGTGGACAAGGTCAGCAGGGGTACGTCGCCAGCTTCTGCCGCCACGGCCTTGTGGGTACCGTCGCCCCCCAGCACAGCGATCAGCGACACCCCCCGCGCGACCATGTTGCGCGTGGCAAGCCGGGTGTCGCTGACGGTCTGGGTCAGCGGCAGGTCGAGTATCTCGAGGGCAGGCCAGTGCTGATCGCGCGCCATCGGCCCGGCGCAGGCCTTGACCACGGCAGCGGCGATGCCGGTCATGTCGCTGGGCATCAGCACGTGGCCGACACCCGTGGCGCCGAATGCGGCGAGCAGGCGGGCGATGGCGGCGGCCTTGTCGGTGCTGGAGTACAAGCCGGCAGTGGCGGTCAGGCGACGCAGGTCTCGGCCTGAAGCAGGGTTGGCAATGATGCCGACCAGTGGGGCGGGTAGCGGCATGGCGCACCTCGTGTTCTTGTTTGCAAGGACCAGAGCAAGCGCGGTGCCAGCTTTGCACGAAACCCCGCAAAGGTCCGTCGCAGAGGCCTTGCATGGTCTTTACCGCTGCCAGGCGGGCTACCGTGCTGAGACGCCAGGTGCCGGCCTGGGCGTTGTGCGGCGAGACGTTGAGACGCTGCGTCTCAACCACACCTTTGATCACACCGTGCTTGTCCAGGCCTGCGCGCAGGCGCTTAATGGCTGCACAACCACAAGAACAGCAACGAGAACCGGAGGGCCTGAATGCTTGCCGCGAACTCCCGCGCTCACGTCGACTGCGTCAGCAGGGTACTGAAGAACGCCGACCGTCTGCCCCAGGCGCCAGTACCGCCGTTGATCCTCGATTCCTGGCGTCGCTCCATGGAGCTGTACCGTCTCGATCCCGCCTCCGAGCAAGGGCCGCGTATTCTTTCCCAGGCGCTGCTCAATGAATGCCGAGAGCGCTCGGAGCTGTTCCTGCGCATTGCCGGGGACGCCGTGGCGCGCCTGCACGAACAGGTGCGTGAGGCCGACTACTGCGTGCTACTGACCGATGCACAGGGCCGCACCATCGATTACCGGGTCGAATCGACCATTCGCACTGACTGCCGCAAGGCCGGTCTGTACCTGGGCACCTGCTGGTCGGAGGGGGAGGAGGGTACCTGCGGGGTAGCGGCAGTACTGACCACCAAGGCACCGGTCACCGTGCACAAGCGCGATCACTTTCGCGCTGCCTTCATCGGCCTGACCTGTAGCGCGGCGCCTGTTTTCGACCCCTTTGGCGAGTTGCTGGGGGTGCTGGACGTCTCTGCCCTGCGCTCGCCCGACGACCGCCGCAGCCAGCACCTGATCCGGCAACTGGTCGAGCAGACCGCACGCGAAATCGAAAACGCCTTTTTCATGCACAGCGCCCAGGGCCACTGGGTGATGCGTGCCCACGGCACACCAGGTTATGTGGAAAGCCAGCCTGACTACCTGCTGGCCTGGGACGCCGACGGCCGCCTGCAGGCGATGAACAGCCTGACACGGCAACGCCTGATGCAACGCCTGGGGCGCTTGCCTGCGCACATTGGTGAGCTGTTCGACCAGGCGCAATTGCGACGTGTCAGCAACGCGTCGGCGCAACGTCTGCCAGGGTTGGGCGAGCTGTATGGCCGGGTCAGCGCCCCACAGCGCAAGCCGCCGGTCGAGCCTTTGCTGCAAGGCCTGGACCGACGCATCGAACAACATTTGCGCCTGGCCACGCGGGTCAAGGATTGTAACCTTGCCGTGCTGGTGCAGGGCGAGACGGGTACAGGCAAGGAAGTCTTCGCCCGCCAGCTGCACCAGCAAAGCAAGCGCGGCAACGGCCCGTTCGTCACGCTCAACTGCGCCGCCATCCCCGAGAACCTGATCGAGAGCGAGCTGTTTGGTTATGTTGCGGGAGCCTTCACCGGGGCGTCGAGCAAGGGTATGCAAGGGCTTGTACACCAGGCCGATGGCGGCACGCTGTTTCTGGACGAGATTGGCGACATGCCACTGAGCCTGCAGACCCGCCTGTTGCGGGTACTGGCCGAGGGTGAGGTAGCACCTTTGGGGGCTGCGCGGCGCCAGCGCGTGGACATTCAGGTGATCTGCGCTACGCACCGCGACCTGGCGGCGAGGGTGGAGCAGGGGCAGTTTCGTGAGGACTTGTATTTTCGCCTGGCCAACGCCCGCTTCGCGTTGCCGGCGCTGCGCGAGCGCGAAGACCGGCTGGGGCTCATTCACCAGTTGCTGGCCGAAGAGGCCGATGCGTGTGGGGTGAGCGTGGCGCTGGCCGACGATGCCTTGCAGGCATTGCTGGAGTATCGCTGGCCGGGGAACCTGCGCCAGTTGCGGCAGGTGTTGCGTTATGCCTGCGCCGTGAACGAGGGAGGGCAGTTGCGCCTGCTTGACCTGCCGGAGGAGGTTCGTGGGCAGGAGGTTGGCCGGGTAACGAGCGAGGCGTCCTGCCCGGCGCGGCAACGGTTGCTGGATGCGTTGATTCGCCATCGCTGGAAGCCCGCCGAGGCTGCCCAGGCGTTGGGTATTTCGCGTGCGACGCTGTATCGCCGGGTGCACGAGCACCGCATCGAGATGCCTCGTATGAAGGGGTAGAGTCGCAGCTGCGCTTGTTGTAGCTTCTGCCCGCGCGACAGTTCAGGCACCGCTGATCGCGACTTCAGGGGGGGCCTTTCTACACAGAACCTGCGTTCGGACTCCTGCGGTCTTCAGATCGAACATACAAGCCAGATCATTAATTCACGCCAGTCAGAGAGGGTCACGGGGATGCGCAGATTGCTCTGCTAGGTCGGACTTGGCCACAAGCACCCTGAGGGCCGCATCAGCCATTGATCGAGCCCAAACAGGCAATAAAAAACCCCGGAGCCAGTCCGGGGTTCTTGTACTTCACACTACGCGATCAGTCCTGGTTGGCCAGTTTGTGCTCGAGGTAGTGAATGTTGATGCCGCCTTTGCAGAAGCCTTCATCACGCACCAGATCACGGTGCAGCGGGATGTTGGTCTTGATGCCATCGACGACGATCTCGTCCAGGGCATTGCGCATGCGGGCCATGGCTTCGTCACGGTCCTTGCCCCAGGTGATCAGCTTGCCGATCAGCGAGTCATAGTTCGGCGGAACCGAATAACCGCTGTACAGGTGCGAATCGACACGCACGCCGTTGCCGCCCGGTGCGTGGAAGTGCTTCACCTTGCCAGGGCTCGGGATGAACTTCTTCGGGTCTTCGGCGTTGATACGGCATTCCAGCGAATGGCCGTGGACCACCACGTCCTCCTGACGGAACGACAGCTTGTTGCCAGCGGCGATGCTCAGCATCTCCTTGACGATGTCGATGCCTGTAACCATCTCCGACACCGGGTGCTCAACCTGCACACGGGTGTTCATCTCGATGAAGTAGAAGCGGCCATCTTCGTACAGGAACTCGAACGTCCCCGCACCGCGGTAGCCGATCTCGATGCACGCGTCTACGCAGCGCTTGAATACTTCCTGGCGTGCTTTCTCGTCGATGCCTGGGGCCGGGGCCTCTTCCAGCACCTTTTGGTGGCGGCGTTGCAGGGAGCAATCGCGGTCACCGAGGTGGATTGCATTGCCCTGGCCGTCGGACAAGACCTGTACTTCCACGTGACGTGGGTTGGTCAGGAACTTCTCCAGGTACACCATCGGGTTGCCGAAGGCTGCACCGGCTTCGGTACGGGTGAGCTTGGCCGAGGCGATCAAATCCTCTTCCTTGTGCACCACACGCATGCCGCGACCACCACCGCCACCGGCGGCCTTGATGATCACCGGGTAGCCGACGTCGCGGGCGATGGCCAACGCGACTTCTTCGTCTTCCGGCAGCGGGCCGTCGGAGCCCGGCACGGTCGGTACGCCCGACTTGATCATCGCGTCCTTGGCCGAGACCTTGTCGCCCATCAGGCGAATGGTGTCGGCCTTGGGGCCGATGAAGGCAAAGCCGGACTTCTCGACCTGCTCGGCAAAATCGGCGTTTTCCGCCAGGAAGCCGTAACCGGGGTGAATCGCGGTCGCGCCGGTGACTTCGGCAGCGGCGATGATCGCCGGGATGTGCAGGTACGAATCCTTGGACGATGCAGGGCCGATGCAGACCGACTCGTCTGCCAGGCCCAGGTGCATCAGTTCACGGTCGGCGGTGGAGTGCACCGCGACGGTCTTGATACCCAGTTCTTTGCAGGCACGCAGGATCCGCAGGGCAATTTCCCCGCGGTTGGCGATCAGGACTTTTTCGAGCTTCCCAGACATCGTTGGCTCTCCGCGATTCAAACGATGGTGAACAGCGGCTGGTCGAACTCAACCGGCTGGCCGTCTTCTACCAGAATGGCGTCGATGACACCGCCGACATCGGCTTCGATGTGGTTCATCATCTTCATGGCTTCGACGATGCACAGGGTGTCGCCTTTCTTCACGCTCTGGCCCACTTCAGCGAAGTTCGGCGAGGTCGGCGAAGGCTTGCGGTAGAAGGTGCCTACCATTGGCGAGCGGATGACGGTGCCCTTGAGGGCCGGTGCCGCGGCGGCAGCTTCGACAGCAGGTGCGGCAGCGGCGACCGGGGCAGCGGCAGGCGCAGCCATCGGGGCAGGTGCGTAGAACTGCTGGGCAGCTGGGGTCTTGCTGTGACGGCTGATGCGAACCGACTCTTCGCCTTCCTTGATCTCCAGCTCGTCGATGCCAGACTCTTCCAGCAGCTCGATCAGTTTCTTGACTTTACGGATATCCATTAATCATCAACTCCCAAAGGTTCGGTCAGGGGGCGAAATTGTTAAAGCGTGTCGATACGCTTCTCTTGACCCTGGCCACCGAGGCCAGGGCTTTCATCATTTGGGCTGTGCGTTGGCAGCCAGCTGTTCCAGCGCGGACTCCAGGGCCAGGCGATAACCGCTGGCGCCCAGACCGCAGATCACCCCTACGGCTACATCGGAAAAGTAGGAGTGATGACGGAACGGTTCGCGTTTGTGCACGTTGGACAGGTGCACTTCGATGAATGGGATGCTCACCGCAAGCAATGCGTCACGTAATGCAACGCTTGTGTGGGTGAATGCAGCCGGATTGATCAGGATGAAATCCACACCCTCGTTGCGTGCCGCATGAATACGATCGATCAACTCGTATTCGGCGTTGCTCTGCAAGTACTGCAAATGGTGGCCCGCGGCGCGAGCACGTTGCTCCAGGTCCTGGTTGATCTGGGCCAGGGTCACGGCGCCGTAATGGCCGGGCTCGCGCGTACCGAGCAGGTTCAGATTGGGGCCGTGAAGCACCAGTAGCGTTGCCATCTGCGAGTTCCTTGGATTTGTAGGGCAATTCGACACAGCGCGGCGAGTGTGCCTAAAGCGACGGCAAGTGTCCAGTTCCCGGCAATAGCCAGCACGATGAGCGAGATTCGCGCGAAGTATGTGACCAGATAGCAGGATCCGGTCACTGATCGCCGACATGTTCCCATGCCAGCGGGCCGTTACAGGCCTGCCTGGCCGCGAACGCGGGACAAAATGGACGCAAAGTTCTCGGCATTTATCTCGCCAATCACCCGATCAGCGGTCAGTTCGCTGCCGTTGGCGGCAAAGAACATCAATGCCGGCGGGCCGAACAATCGATAGCGGTCCAGCAGGGCACGCTGGGCCGCATCGCTGCGCGTCACATCCACGCGCAGCAGTTTGAAACCCGCCAGCTGGGGCAGCACCTGAGGTGCATTCAACACCTCGTGCTCGATGACTTTGCAACTGATGCACCAGTCTGCGTACCAGTCCAGCAGCACTGGCTGGCCTGCGGCCTTGGCATCGGCCAGTGCAGCATCGAGCGCCTGGGCGGTGGTCAGTGTTCGCCACGCCTGGGCAGGGGACGCAGCCTGACCAGCCGTGCTCCCTCCTGTAGGGGGCAACGGTCGCAGCGGATCACCCTGGCCGCTGAGGGCGCCATACCAGCAGGCCAGGGCGTAGACCAGCAGTGCCAGGCCAAGCAGTTGGGCCAGACGTTGGCGAGGCGTCTTCACGACGAACTCCAGGGCCCCCAGGAACACGGCCACCCCGGCAGCGAGCAAGCCGATCAGCCCCAGGGTGACAGGCCCTGGCAAGACCCTGCTGAGCAAACCGATGGCCAGCCCCAGCAACAGGACGCCGATGGCGTTCTTCACGCTGTTGAGCCATGGGCCGCTTTTCGGCAACCAGGCGGCGCCACCGGTGGCGACCAGCAGCAGCGGGGCACC
This sequence comes from Pseudomonas sp. xss_4, assembly GCF_043104125.1. NCBI lineage: Bacteria > Pseudomonadati > Pseudomonadota > Gammaproteobacteria > Pseudomonadales > Pseudomonadaceae > Pseudomonas > Pseudomonas sp. xss_4. The sequence continues at coordinate 42,714 of NZ_JBICKJ010000096.1, read as the reverse complement.
CATGCCCAGGCCTAGCGCGAACAGTTTGAGCGCACCGCCCAAGGCGTCTCCACTGGCGCTGATATACAACAACGCACCCGCCAGCGGCGCCGAAACGCAGGGTGAAACCAACAGGCTGGACAACACGCCCAGGGCCGCTGCGCCCAGCAGCGAGCCGCCTTGGGTGCGATTGGCGACGCCGTCCAGGCGATTGCTCAGGGCCTGGGGCAGCTTGAGTTCGAACAAGCCGAACATGGCCAGGGCGAAAGCCACGAAGAACAGCGCGAAAGGCACCAGCACCCAGGCCGACTGCAGGCGCGCCTGCAGGTTGAGGCCTGCGCCGAACAGGCCCATCAAGGCCCCAAGGGCGGCAAAGCTGGCGGCCATGGACAGCACATAGGCCAGTGACAACGACAGCCCACGCAGCCCACCTGCCTGACCGCGCAAAACCACCCCCGAGATAATGGGCAGCATGGGCAGCACGCACGGCGTGAACGTCAGGCCCACGCCGGCGATGAAGAACAGCAAGAGCGCTTTCCACTCCCAGGCGTGTGCGGCCTGGCTGCTCGGCGCACCTTCACCTTCAATGCTCAGGTGTTCGGTTTCAGGTGGGTAGCACAAGCCTTTGTCAGCGCAGCCCTGGTAACCCACCTGCAAGGTGAAGGCCCTGGGGTCATTGCGTGGCAATTCAATGTCGACGATGCCGTGATACACCTCCACATCGCCGAAGAACTCGTCATGTTTGGCCTCGCCCTTCGGGATGACCGGCGTGCCCAGTGCGATGTCGGCCGGCTCGGTGCGAAACACGAAGCGGTGGCGGTACAGGTAGTAGCCGTCGGTGGCCACCAGGCGCAGCTTGATGGCATGGGCGTCGGCCTGGATCAGGCTCAGCTTGAAGGCTTCGTGTACCGGGAGGAAATCGGCGTTGCCGGCCAGTGAGGAGGCCCCGAGGGTAGCGCTGGGGCGATTGTCCAGCAGCCCCGTGGCGAACACCGGGCTGGCCAGCAGTAGGCACAACAGGAAAAACAGGCGGCGCATGGTGAACTCGCAAGATCGAACGTGCCGCGCATCATAACGGAGTTGGCGCTCAAGGAACCATGTGTGGGCCCGCCCGCCTTGCCGGTGATGGTCTAAGGCTATTTCGTGGAGCCAGGGCGGGCGGCCGGTTCAGACCCTGAAGGCACCCACCGCCTGGTTCAGCGCGCTGCCCAGGCTGAGCAGGTGATCGCCTTGCTCACGCCCCTCACCGATGCGTTGCAGGTTATCGCCACCCAGCTGATGAATCCGCTCGCTGTGGTCACGGATATCGCTGACCGCATCACTTTGTTGCGCCGTCACTTCGGCAATGCGCAGGGCAGTGTCGGCGATAGTACGGATCGCACACACGATTTCGTCCAATGCGCCATCGGCAGTCTGGGCCTGGTTGGCAGTGGCCTCGGCATGCTCCAGTTGTACCCGCGTACCGTCCACGGCGCCCTTGGCTGCCTGCTGCAACCTGTCGATCAAGGTCTGGATTTCCCCAGTGGCGCCGGTGGTGCGCTGGGCCAGGGTGCGGACTTCGTCGGCCACCACGGCGAACCCGCGACCCATCTCGCCAGCGCGGGCGGCTTCGATGGCGGCATTGAGTGCCAGCAGGTTAGTCTGTTCCGCAATGGACCGGATCACCGTCAGCACGCCACCGATCGTGGCCGATTCCTCTGCCAGTTGCTCGATCATGCGGGCGTTGCCTTGTACCTCGTCGACCAGCGTGCGTAGACCCGACAGGCTCTGCCCGATCACAGCCTGGCCCTGTTCCACTGCCCGGCCTGCGTCACGACTGGCCAGGGCCGCAGCGCTGGCGTCGCCAGCCACCTGCTGGATGGTCGCTTCCAGTTCCCCAAGCGCGTCGCGAATCTGCCCGGTATCCCCGGCCTGTCGTTGTGCGCCATCGTGCAAGGCAGCACTCATGTCGGCCAGCGCATGACTGCTGCCGGCCACTTGCGCGGCATTGTGCCGCAATGCGCCTACCAGTTCGACCAGGTACTGGCGCAGGCGATTGAGCGAAGCCTGGATGTCATGCAACTCGCGGTTGGTCCTGCCCATTTCGACAGGCTGGGTAAAATCGCCCTCGGCCCAGCGCGACAGCGCAGGCACCAAGCCGGTGAGGGTGCGTGCAAGGCGACGTTGCAGGGTGTCGATGAGCAGGGCGATCAGCAGGATCATCACGATCATCGCCCCTTGCAGGATGCGCACTTCCCCCGCGATGGTGCCATGCAGGCTGCGCACTTGTGGCTCCAGGGCCGCGATGGCCTGGCGCACTGCCTCCAGCTGTTGCGTGGCGCGGGTCGCCAGGGCGGCGCGCTGGGCGATCTGGGCACGGGTACGTTGCAGCTCGGCCGGGTAGCGCCCAACCAGGCTTTGCAGCTCGCGCTTGAGGCCCACGGCGACGTCTTCTTGCTGGGCGCGGGTATCGTTCTGCAAACCCATCAGCGCGGCAAAGTCATCCGCGTCCGATTCGGCAATACGGGTCACGCCCAGCAGCGGCAAGCCTTCGATGACCTGCGCCTGGGCCTGGATCGATTGCAGCTCGCGCTCCAGCTCAGTCGCCAGTTCGGGCCGGCCGCTGCCCACCAGCTTCTCCCGCGCCAGGCCCAGCCTGCTCAGGTGCAGGGTTGCCTCAACAAGCGGCAGCAGATAGCGCCCAGCGTCGGGGTTGGTGCTGTCGCGCGCATAGGTGGTCAGTTGCTCCAGGTTGGCCCCCAGCTCGCGTTCGGCTTGCAGCAACAGCGCCTGGGGGTCACCGGCCAGCTTTCCGGCTGCCAGCAACTCGCCCGCGCTGAAGGCCTGGAGGTGGTCCAGGCTGGGGCGCAGTTGGCTGGCCAGCGCCTCGGGCCAGTCGGCCAGCGAAGCTTGCAGTTGCTCCGTGGCCTGCAGTGCCGCCGCATGGCGCACGGCATCGCCGCTACCAAGATAAGCTTGAATGTTCTGGGCAGCCTCAGTCTGAAAATGGCGCGACAGGGTCAGGTAGCGTTCCATCATCTGGTAGGGACGCTCCAGCGCCCGCTGCGACCACCACAGCGTGACGCCCAGAGCAATGCACACCGTCACCAGCAACAATGTATTCAAATTGGTTAGCCATTTCAGGCGCATAGCCGCGTGCTTCCTGCGGGGGAGGGAAGAGTCAGGGGCCTGAAGTTATTGCGTTCGTGTGACGCGATGATGACGGCGGCACGCAATTGAATGGCAAAGTGCCTTTATTCTTTGCCCACCCCTTCAGGGCTCCACACGCACCACGCAATTACGTCCTGCATGCTTGGCCCGGTATAGCGCCTCGTCGGCCGCGCTGGCCATGGTCAGGGCATCGAGCCCGTCATCGAGTTGCACGACGCCTGCACTGAACGTACAGCGCAGGTCATGGGGTTGGGCCGGGTAGAGGATTTCGGCAAAACGCCCGCGGATGTCATCGAGCACCTTGTACGCCGCCTCCAGGGCGGTATTGGGCATGACGATGGCGAACTCTTCGCCGCCGTAGCGGCCAATGAAGTCGGTCTTGCGCAGGCGCTGCTTGAGAAACAGCGCCAGGCTCTTGATCACCCGGTCGCCCATGGGGTGGCCATGGCGGTCGTTGATTTTCTTGAACCGGTCGATGTCGAGCATGGCAAAACTCAGCGGCTGCTGTTCGCGGCGGGCACGGAAGCTGCAATCCTCGAGCAACTGCAGGATATGCGTGTGGTTGTACAACCCGGTCAGGCTGTCGCGGACCATGCGCGCCTTCAGATGCCGAGCGCGGGCAGCGCGGTTGCGCACGGTGGTGATCAGGTGGCGCGAGCGAAACGGCTTGGTCAGAAAATCATCGCCGCCTTCGCTCATGGCCTCGAGCTGCTTGTCCAGGTCATCCTCGGCCGACAGATAGATGATCGGTACGCTGACGTAGCGGTCGTTGTGGCGAATCACCTTGGCCAGTTCAGGGCCGGTGCACGCCGGCATGTACAGGTCGAGGATGATCAGGTCAGGCTGGAAATCAGCCAGCTCGGCCATGGTGGCGATCGGGTCGGTCAGGCTGCGAGTGATCATCCCGGCGCCTGCCAGCACCCGTTCCGTGAACAGGGCCTGGGTGCGTGAGTCATCGATGATCAGTACGCGCAGGGGATCGTACGGCGCGGCATCGGTCAGGCGCTCGACCTTCTCCAGCAGGCTGGAAGCCTCCAGTGTGCCGGTGAGGAAATCGCGCCCGCCGGCCCGCACGGCGGCCAAGCGCGTGGGAGTGTCGGTTTCGTGGTGGCTGAAGAACAGCAGCGGCAGGGGTTTGGCCTGCCGCGCCTGGACTTCGGCCGCCAACGCCAGGCCCTGGCCGACCCCATTGAAGTCGACGTCCATGATGACCGCCGAAGGCGGGCATTCGCCTACCGATGCGCGAAAGGCATCGGCAGTGGGCAAGGCCTGTACGCCCAGGCCGAAGAACTCCAGTTGCTGGGCCAGGCGTTCGGCGCGGTCGTGGTCCTGCAAGAGGATATAGACCGGCCTGCGCTGGGGCGCCAGCAGCAACTGGTCGCGTGGGTCGTCCTTGCGCAGGCCGCTACGCACAAGATGCTCAGGGGGGCACTGCGGGCTCGGCTCAACTGCTTGGCTCATGTCCTGGCTACTTGTCGTTAGGGGTATGCAGGGGCAGTGATGGCTCTATGCTAGCAGTTCTTGAGCTGCGTAGGCGTGCCCCCTTTCAACAAAGTGGGCTGAATGACTATTCAGTTACCGACCAAGGGGTCGCTTATGCGTAAGGCGGTGTCTGCTTTATAGTGCTGTCAGGCGGGCTTGCCGTGGCACCCTGGCGTAGGCCTGTGGTCAAAGCCCCTGAACCGTCGTGACTGATCAAGGATATAGCCATGCTGGACTGGAAAAACCGCGAGGCCAAAGCCGAGCCCCGCGAGCGTGTCGACGGCCGCGGCGCTGCCGCCCGTAGCTATTTTGGTGGCCTGTTGGGCCGCTCACTGTTAGCCCTGGTTGGGCTTTACCTGCTGGTGTGTATCGGCCTTTCCTGGTACTGGAGCCAGGAGCCCGAATTGTTCCCGGTTCAGCAGAACGCGCAGAGCGCAGCCGAGCGTAATGGCCAGCAGATGGTAGTGGGCTACACCACTGTCGAAACGCTCAAGACCGTGGCGAGCACCTTGCTGAACAAGCCAGGTGGCTACATTGCCAACGACCGTCTCCCGCCTGGCTTGTGGATGGACAACATGCCCAACTGGGAGTACGGCGTACTGGTCCAGGTGCGTGACCTTTCCCGCGCGCTGCGCAAGGACTTCGCCCGCTCCCAGTCGCAATCGACCGAAGATGCCGACCTGGCCAAGGCCGAGCCGCGCTTCAACTTCGATTACAAGAGCTGGATCCTGCCGTCCAGCGAATCGGAATTCGAAGAAGGCATCAAGTCGCTGACGCGCTACCAGGCTCGCCTGGCTTCGGGTGACAAGGGCGCGATCTTCTATACCCGCGCAGACAACCTGAACAACTGGCTGGGCGACGTCGCTACCCGCCTGGGCTCGCTGTCGCAACGTCTCTCGGCCAGCGTAGGCCGCGTAAAGCTCAACACCACGCTCAAGACTGAGTCCGTGGTGGCTGGCCAGGCGCCGCAGGTTGACGAGGAGGTCGTGGAAACCCCATGGCTGAAGATCGACGACGTGTTCTACGAAGCCCGTGGCCAGGCCTGGGCACTGTCGCACCTGCTGCGTGCGATCGAAGTCGATTTCGCCGACGTGCTGGCCAAGAAGAACGCGACCGTGAGTGTGCGTCAGATCATCCGGGAACTGGAGGCCTCGCAAGAGCCCCTGTGGAGCCCGATGGTGCTCAACGGCAGTGGTTTCGGCATGTGGGCCAACCACTCGCTGGTCATGGCCAACTACATCTCCCGCGCCAACGCGGCGGTCATCGACCTGCGCCAGCTGCTGTCGCAGGGCTGAGATGACCTTCAGCCCTGATGAAGCCGCCCACCGGGCGGCTTCGGACCGGGAACGGGTCACCTGGGTAGACGAGCACGACCAAGTGCTCGGCGCATTGCCCAGGGCACAGTTGCGCGAGCGCGGGCTGATCGGGCGCTGCACGTTCATTCTGCTGTTCAATGGTGCCGGTGAACTGTGCGTGCACCGGCGTACCCTGAGCAAGGCGCTGTACCCCGGGTATTGGGACGTTGCCGCCGGCGGCATGGTGGCCGCCGGTGAAACCTACGCCGAATCGGCCGCGCGCGAGCTGGCCGAGGAACTGGGCATAGCTGACGTAAACTTGCGTTTTCACGAGCGATTCTTCTTCGATCAGCCTGACAATCGCCTGTGGTGCGCCTTGTACTCGGCAGTCTCCGATGCGCCGCTGCGGCTGCAGCCTGAGGAAGTGATCGAGGCACGGTTCATCGATGTGGACCAAGCGCTAGAGGACAGTCGGCTCAGGCCTTATTGCCCCGACTCGATGGCCGCGTTGATGCGCTATAGGAACCGCCTTGTCTAACCCATGCACGTAGGGTCGCAAAACATTCGCAAAATGGCGCAATCCGGTACTTAGCAACTGCACCGTTTATCGTTACACTGCGCGGCCTTTTCGGGCTGCCGCACGTGTTGCGGCAGTAGCGCCGCCCCTGCCAGAGTGGGGCTTCGCGGTCGGCCTCATGTGCAGGTACGACCAGTTTTTGTCCTCAGCACCGAGGCACAAAAGTGGCCAAGAAAGCTTCTTCCCTCTCCGCCCTCGGCGGTCTTGTTTATTCGACCGATGCCGGTCGTCATTGCCCTGACTGTGGCCAGCCTGTGGATGCCTGTACCTGCAAGCAGCGGGTCATCCCCGAAGGTGATGGCATCGCCCGCGTGCGCCGCGAGAGCAAAGGCCGTGGCGGCAAGACCGTGACCACCGTCACGGGTGTGCCGTTGCCGCCCGATCAGCTCAAGGAGCTGGCTGCCACCCTCAAGCGCCGCTGTGGTACCGGTGGCGCGCTCAAGGACGGCGTCATCGAGATCCAGGGCGATCATGTGCAATTGCTGATCGACGAGCTTATCAAGCAGGGCTTCAAGGCGAAAAAGTCGGGCGGCTGAGTCGCTCGGCAGGTTTTCGTCCTGCGCTTTCTAAACTCGTCGCAGTGACCAGGGTCTACCCCAGAGCACGGACGAACCGTCATTTTTGGCTTCTACACTGCCTTCCCGGTTTGCCCAGCAGTGTCTTGACTCAATTTATAGGGGACTTGAATGTCCGTACGACGCACACGCAAAGACGATGGTAGCCAATGGACCGTGGCCGACAGCCGCAGTGTTTATGGCATCCGCCATTGGGGCGCAGGGTATTTCGCCATCAATGAAGCCGGGCGCGTCGAAGTACGCCCCAACGGCCCTGACAGCTCGCCGATCGACCTGTACGAGCAGGTTGATCAGCTGCGCCAGAGCGGCCTGTCGCTGCCTTTGCTGGTACGCTTTCCCGACATTCTGCAGGACCGCGTGCGCCAGTTGACCGGCGCCTTCGACGCCAACATTGCGCGCCTGGAATACCAGAACCAGTACACCGCGCTCTACCCGATCAAGGTCAACCAGCAGGAGGCGGTGGTCGAAAACATCATCGCCACTCAGAACGTGTCCATTGGGCTGGAAGCCGGCTCCAAACCTGAATTGCTGGCAGTGCTGGCCTTGGCGCCCAAGGGCGGCACCATCGTCTGCAACGGGTACAAGGACCGTGAGTTCATCCGCCTGGCGCTGATGGGGCAGAAGCTGGGCCACAACGTCTTCATCGTCATCGAGAAAGAGTCCGAAGTAGCCTTGGTGATCGAGGAAGCGGCCGACCTGAAGGTCAAGCCGCAAGTAGGCCTGCGCGTGCGCCTGTCGTCGCTGGCATCGAGCAAATGGGCTGACACCGGGGGCGAGAAGTCCAAGTTCGGGCTTTCTGCCGCGCAGCTGATTTCTGTGGTGCAGCGTTTTCGCGACGCCGGCCTCGACCAAGGTATCCGCCTGCTGCACTTCCACATGGGCTCGCAGATCGCCAACCTGGCGGACTACCAGCACGGTTTCAAGGAAGCCATCCGCTATTACGGCGAATTGCGCGCCCTGGGCTTGCCGGTGGACCACATCGATGTGGGCGGCGGCCTGGGGGTGGACTACGACGGCACCCACTCGCGCAACGCCAGCTCGATCAACTACGACATGGATGACTATGCCGGCGTGGTAGTGGGCATGCTCAAGGAATTCTGCGACGCGCAGGGCCTGCCGCACCCGCACATCTTCTCGGAGAGCGGCCGTTCGCTGACGGCTCACCATGCCATGCTGGTCATCCAGGTCACTGATGTAGAGCGCCACAACGACCAGGTGCCGACCATCGAGAACAAGGACGCGCTGCCGGAAACCGTGCAGTGGCTGGCCGATCTGCTGGGGCCCACCGACATCGAGATGGTGACCGAAACCTACTGGCGCGCCACCCACTACATGGGCGATGTGGCCGCCCAGTACGCTGACGGCAAGATCAGCCTGGCCGAGAAAGCCCTGGCCGAGCAGTGCTACTACGCGGTGTGCCGTCGCCTGTACAACTCGCTCAAGGCTCGCCAGCGCTCGCACCGCCAGGTACTCGATGAGCTGAACGACAAGCTGGCGGACAAGTACATCTGCAACTTCTCGGTGTTCCAGAGCCTGCCCGACACCTGGGCCATCGGCCAGGTGCTGCCGATCATCCCGCTGCACCGCCTGGACGAAGAGCCCCTGCGGCGCGCCGTGTTGCAAGACCTGACCTGCGACTCCGACGGCAAGATCAACCAGTATGTCGATGAGCAGAGCATCGAGACCAGCATGCCGGTGCATGCCCTGAACGAGGGCGAGGACTACCTGCTGGGCGTGTTCCTGGTCGGGGCCTACCAGGAGATCCTGGGCGACATGCACAACCTGTTCGGTGACACCGACTCGGTGAACATCTACCAGAATGCCGATGGCAGCGTGTACCACGCCGGTATCGAGACCCACGACACCATCGAGGACATGCTGCGCTACGTGCACCTGTCTCCCGAGGAGCTGATGACTCACTACCGCGACAAGGTGGCCAGTGCCAAGATCACCGCGCGCGAGCGTACCCAGTACCTTGATGCGCTGCGCCTGGGCTTGACCCGTTCGTCCTACCTCTCGTCCTGAGAAGCCTCAGCCCCTGAGGGGGCTCATCGCCGTCACGCCTTCGCAGCGTGGCGGCGGTGAGCACCGCCTTGGGTTGCTCGCTGGCCCATGCCAGTCATCTCACGCCACCCAGGCGTCCTTGCCCTGCAGGCGCCACCCCACCCAGGCCAAGGTCATGGCGCGCACGCCCATGAAGCCGAGAAACGCCAACCACAGGCCATGGTTGCCTAGCCCGCTCAGGGCAAAGGCCAACGGCAATGCAATGGCGAGCGATGTCAGCATGGCATTGCGCATTTCCCGGGCGCGTGTGGCCCCGATGAACAGCCCATCGAGCAAATAGCTCCACACGGCGATCAACGGCAGGCACGCCAGATAGGGCAAGTACGGATAAGCCGCCGCCCTGACGCTGTCGATATCGGTTTGCAGATCGATGAACAGGTGTCCCCCCACCCAGAACAGAACGGCAAAGACCGAACTTGCAATCAGCGACCATCCACCGGCTACCACCAGCGCACGGCGCAGGGTGCCGCGGTCCCGAGCACCAATGGCGTGACCGCACAGCGCCTCGACCGCGTGGGCCAGGCCATCGAGGGCATAGGCCGTCAGCAGCAGGCCGTTGAGCAGCAGTGCATTGGCCGCTACCGTCGCCTCGCCCAGGCGTGCGCCCTGTACGGCGATCAGCAGGAAAACCAGCTGCAAGGCAAGGCTGCGCAAAAAGATGTCGCGGTTCACTGCCAACAGCGGGCGCCAGGCCTGCCAGCGTCTGAGTGCTGCCCAGGCGATGTGCCCCGGATAGGCGCGCAGGGCCGGGCGGGTAAGCGCCAGGCCCAGCAGGGCCGCGCACCATTCGGCAATCACCGACGCGCGTGCCGAGCCCAGGACGCCCCAGTCCAGGCCGAGCACGAACCACAGGTTCAGCACGATGTTGAGCAGGTTGGTGGTCAGCAGGATCGCCAAGGGCGCCCGGGCATTCTGGGTCCCCAGAAACCACCCGACCAAGGCGTAACTGGCCAGTGCCGCCGGCAGGCCCAGCAACCGGGTGTGGAAGAAGGTTTGTGTGGCTTGCCCCAGGGCCGCGCTGGGCTGCATGGCATGCAGGGCCAACTGGCTGAAGGGCAGGGCCAGCAGGCCGATGAGCAATGCGAAGCCTACTGCCAGCAACAGGCCCTGAACCAACACCTGGCGCAGGGCGGCGCCATCGCCTCGGCCCGCGGCCTGGGCGGCGAAGCCTGTCGAGCCCATGCGCAAGAAGCCCATCAAGCCGACCATGAAGGTAAACAGCGTAGCGCCCACGGCCACTGCGCCCAGCTGATGGGCATGGGGCAGGTGGCCAATGACGGTGCTGTCGACCAGCGCCACCAGTGGCACCGAGACATTGGACAGGATCATGGGCGCGGCCAGCCCCCACACCTTGCGGTGGGTGGGGCGGTGGTGCCAGTCGGCGAAGAATCGGGGCATGTTCATTCCAGCGAAAACGAGGACTGCAAGCGCTTGATCGGGGCGCCCGCCGGGCGGCAATGCAAGCCAAGGGCGACAGTGTAACGGCCACGCAACCATTGCGTGCGACCAAGGTCTCATCTGGCGCACAACGCTGGGTGTAGCACCTGGCCTTGCGCTATAGTTGCTGCCTTCATCTACACCCTGCCTTCGAGTGTCTACTCCATGTTCAACAAAGGATTGTTGCTGGCCTGCGCGCTGGCCTTGCTCAGCGGCTGTGACTCCTCAACGCCTGACGCCCCAGCGCCTGCCCAGAAGCCAACCGCCAGCGCCAGCGCCGCCGCCAAGACGCCACAGCGCGAAGATCCTGCGGTGCTTGCCAAACGCTACGAGGGCCGTGAGCTGACGGTACTGGATGTGTCGGAAGTACAGCTCGATGGCGCGGCCACACTGTCGGTCAGTTTCTCGGCGCCGCTGGATGCCGACCAGGATTTCACCAACAAGGTCCACCTGGTGGACACGGTCAAGGGCAAGCTGGACGGCGCCTGGGAGCTGTCCGACAGCCAGATGGAGCTGCGCCTGCGTCACCTGGAACCGCAGCGCAAGCTGGTGCTGACGGTGGACAAGGGGCTGCTGGCCGTCAACGGCAAGGCGTTGCAGGAAGAGTCGATCACTCGCCTTGAAACCCGCGACATGCAACCCACCGTTGGCTTCGCCAGCAGGGGCTCGCTACTGCCGACGCGGCTGGCAGAGGGCCTGCCGGTCATCGCATTGAATGTGAACAAGGTGGATGTGGAATTCTTCCGCGTCAAACCCGGCATGATTTCCTCGTTCATGGCCAACTGGGGGCGCAGCAGCAGCCTGGAGTACTACCAGTCCAAGGACACGCTGAGCATGGCCGAACTGGTCTACAGCGGCCGCTTCGACCTCAACCCTGCACGCAACACGCGCGAAACCGTGCTGTTGCCCATTGCCGGCATCAAGCCGCTGCAGGAGCCCGGTGTGTACCTGGCCGTAATGCGCGCCTCGGGAACCTACAATTACTCCCAGCCAGCCACCCTGTTCACCTTGAGCGACATTGGCGTATCGGCCCATCGCTACCGTGATCGCATCGATGTATTCGCCCAGGCCCTGGAAGGGGGCAAGGCGATGGATGGCGTGAACATCGAGCTCCACGACAAGAAAGGCAAGCTGCTGGCCCAGGCCAGCACTGATGGAAAAGGTCATGCTGAACTGCCGATCACGTCCAAGGCCGATACCCTCATCGCCACCCAAGGCGTGCACACGACCTTGCTGCAGCTCAATACTGCGGCCTTGGACTTGGCAGAGTTCGACATCACCGGCCCCCAGGCCAATCCGCTGCAACTCTTTATCTTCGGCCCGCGCGACCTGTATCGCCCAGGCGAAACGGTGCTGCTGAACGGCCTGCTGCGCGACCAGGACGGCAAGCCCGTCAAGGCTCAGCCGGTGAACGTTGAAGTACGCAGGCCGGATGAACAAGTCAGCCGCAAGTTCGTCTGGGAAGCAGACGATAAGGGTCTGTTCCAGTACCAGCTGCAACTGGCCACCGAGGCGCCGACCGGCCGCTGGCAACTGCTGCTCGACCTGGGCGGTGGACGCAAGCAGGTCTACGAGTTCCTGGTCGAGGACTTTCTGCCTGAGCGGCTGGCCCTCGACCTCAAGGGTAGCAGCAAGCCCCTGGCCCCTGAGCAGGACGCGCGCATCGAGGTGACTGGCCGCTACCTGTACGGTGCGCCGGCCGCTGGCAATCGCCTGAGTGGCCAGGCCTATGTGCGCCCGCTGCGTGAAGCGGTACCTGCACTGCCGGGCTACCAGTTCGGGTCGGTTACCGAAGGCGAACTGGAGCAGGACCTGGAGCTCGATGAAGTCACCCTCGACCAGGCGGGCAAGGCGGTCTTGGATATTTCCAGCCGCTGGGCAGAGGCGCGTTCGCCGTTGCAACTGACCGTGCAGGCAAGTTTGCAGGAGTCCGGCGGCAGGCCCATTACGCGCCGCCTCGAGCAACCTGTTTGGCCGGCCGAACGCCTGCCAGGCCTGCGTGGCCTGTTCGACGGCGATGAAGCTGACAGTGAAGGCCCGGTGGAATTCGAGTTTCTGGTCGCTAACCGCGAGGGCAAGAAACTGGCCGCCGACGACCTCAAGGTCAGGCTGATCCGCGAGCGACGCGATTACTACTGGAACTACTCGCAAGATGACGGCTGGAGCTACGCCTACAACGAAAAATTCCTGACCCAAGTGGAAGAGACGGTAAGCGTCAAGGCCGACGCCACGGCCAAGCTGAGCTTCCCGGTCGAGTGGGGCCCCTATCGCGTGGAAGTCGAAGACCCGCAGACCGGCCTGGTGTCCAGTCAGCGCTTCTGGGCAGGCTACCGCGCCCAGGACAATGCCGAAGGCGGAGCTGTACGCCCCGACCAGGTCAAGCTGGCCTTGGACAAACCCTCCTACGCCGACGGTGCAACGGCCAAGGTCACGGTTACGCCGCCGGCCGCAGGCAGTGGTTACTTGATGATCGAGTCCAGCGACGGCCCGTTGTGGTGGCAGGAAATCCAGGTACCTGCAGAAGGCAAGACCTTCGATATCCCGCTGGACAAAGCCTGGGCACGCCACGACCTTTACCTCAGCACCTTGGTGGTGCGCCCAGGTGAACGCAAGGCCAATGCCACGCCCAAGCGTGCGGTAGGCGTGTTGCACCTGCCGCTCGACCGTGCCGATCGCAAGCTGGCAGTCAGTTTGCAGGCACCGGAAAAAATGCGTCCCAAGCAGCCGCTGACGGTCAAGATCAAGGCGGCAAACGCCGACGGCAGCGTGCCTGCGCAGGTACGGGTGCTGGTGTCGGCGGTGGACGTCGGCATTCTCAATATCACCGACTTCAAGACCCCGGATCCATTCGCAAGCCTGTTTGGCCGCAAGGCCTACGGTGCCGACCAGCTCGACATTTACGGGCAACTGATCGAAGCCGGGCAAGGGCGTCTGGCCAGCCTGGCATTCGGTGGTGATGCGGCCATGGCCAAGGGTGGCAAACGCCCCAATACCACCGTCACCATCGTGGCCCAGCAGAGCCTGCCGGTGACCCTGAACGACAAGGGAGAAGGGCAGGCCACGGTCGATATCCCTGATTTCAACGGCGAGCTGCGGCTCATGGCTCAGGCCTGGACCGAGGATCACTTCGGCATGGCAGAGGGCAAGACCGTGGTGGCCGCACCGCTGATTGCCGAACTCTCGGCCCCACGGTTCCTGGCAGGCGGCGATCAGACGCGCCTGGCGCTGGACCTGGCCAACTTGTCGGGAGCTGCCCAGCAGCTGACCGTGCAGGTGACCACCGAAGGACAAGTGAGCCTGACCGGCAATGCCACGCAGTCTGTGGCGCTGGCCGAAGGCCAGCGGACGACCCTGATGATTCCGGTGCAAGCCCAAGGTGGCCTGGGGCAGGGCAAGGTGCATGTGCAGGTGACCGGCCTGCAGTTGGCCGGCGAGGCGCCGACCACGTTCGAGCGCGAATGGACGCTGGGCGTGCGTCCGGCCTATCCCGCCATGCTCAAGCACTTCCGCGTGGCCTTGAAGGATCAGCCCTGGACGCTGCCCGAGGCGGACCTCGCGGCCTTCGAGCCTGCCGGCCTCGAGGGCACGCTGGCCCTGTCGAGCCGACCCCCGCTCAACCTCGCCGAACAGATCCGGGCGCTGAAGGCTTACCCCTATGGGTGCCTTGAGCAGACCACCAGCGGGCTGTACCCGTCGCTGTATGCGGACGCCGATACCCTCAAGCGGCTTGGCATCGAGGGTGAACCGGCCGAGGTGCGCAAGCGCAAGATCGAAATGGGCATCGAGCACCTGTTGGGCATGCAGCGCTACAACGGCAGCTTTGGCTTGTGGAGTGCCGACAGCGAAGAGGAATACTGGCTGACGGCCTATGTCACCGACTTCCTCCTGCGCGCGCGCGACCAAGGCTATGGCGTACCCGCCGAGGCGCTGAAGAAAGCCAACGAGCGGTTGTTGCGCTACCTGCAGGAGCGCAACCTGATCGACGTGGACTACAGCGACGATGCCGATCACACCCGTTTTGCCGTGCAGGCTTACGCCGCGCTGGTGCTGTCGCGCAGTCAGCAGGCGCCCTTGGGCGCGCTGCGCGGGTTGTTCGAGCGCCGCGCCGATGCGCGTTCCGGTTTGCCGTTGGTGCAACTGGCCGTGGCCCTGGACAAGATGGGTGACAAGCCTCGTGCCGACCAGGCCCTGCAGGCAGGGCTTGCCGTCAGCCGCGGCAAGAACTGGATGGCAGATTACGGCAGCCCCCTGCGTGACCAGGCGTTGATCCTGGCACTGCTGCAGGAGAACAAGCTTGCCAGTGGCCAGGTGGACCAGCGGCTCTTCGCCCTGTCCGATGAAGTGGCTGCCAATCGCTGGCTGTCCACCCAGGAGCGCAACGCCTTGTTCTTGGCCGGGCGTGGCCTGCTGGGCACGCCGGAAGTCAAGTGGCAGGCCCGCCTGGACAGCGCCGGTGAGCTGCGTGACTTCAATAACACCGAAGCCGGCATGAAGTTGGAAGGGCCACTGCTGGCATCGCCGCTGACGGTGCAGAACCAGGGCAGCCAGACCGTCTACCAGCAGCTGACCCTGTCGGGTTACCCGCGTCAGGCGCCGCCTGCCAGTAGCAATGGCATGCAAATCCGCCGCGAGTACCTGGGCATGAAGGGCCAGCCGCTGGACCTGGCGAACCTGCGTAGCGGCGACCTGGTACTCGTGCACCTCGCCCTCAAGGCCGATGAGCGCGTTCCCGATGCCTTGGTGGTCGATCTATTGCCTGCGGGCCTGGAGCTCGAAAACCAGAACCTTGCGCAAAGTGCAGCCAGCCTGGATAACGCCAGCGGCGCCGTGAAGCAATGGCGCGAATCGATGCAAAATGCCAACGTGGTTCACCAGGAGTATCGCGACGACCGTTACGTCGCAGCGCTCAAGCTGGACAGCTACGCGACGACGCATCTGCTGTACCTGGCGCGAGCGGTGACCCCTGGCACCTACCGGGTACCACCGCCGCAGGTCGAGTCGATGTACCGCCCGAATCTGCAGGCCGTGGGGGAAGGGCAGGGTGAGATGACGGTCAAGCCTCGCTAGGGGCAGGCCTTGTGCGACGAGCAGAGGCTTTCACCTGTTCGTCGCACTGCCACTCAATGGATCACCCAGCTCATTACCCACAGGCCCAATACCAGCCAGATGATGCCTAGGATGATCGAGGCACGCATGAAGGCGCGGATCGCCGAGAACAGCAGCATCAGGCCAACGATCAGGGCCAGGATGCTGACCAGCGAGGTGTCCATGCCCAAGGTGCGCGACAGGCCATCGACGAAATTGCCGCCGGCATTGGCCAACAGGTTGAACAACCCGCTCAGCGCGTCGACGACGATGCGGATCAGCGATCCCAGTGCTTGCCCCAGCCATTCGAAAAAACCTTCTACATGCATAGTTGCTTCCTGATCAACATGGCGGCGTTCTTGCCGTTTCCAGTGCTTTGGCCCTTTTCAGGGCAGGTCGGTTCCCGATGCCAAGCTTAGCCCGCTGGTGGCGATCGCGACCATGCAAAGCAGTGCGTGCCCTGGTGATTGGCGTGGTGGCCTTAATGGGCCTGCTGTGGCTGGCCGACCGCATCTGGCCTTTGCCCATGCCGTCCGACGACCTGGCCCGGGTCGTGCTGGCAGAAGATGGCACACCGTTGTGGCGATTCGCCGATGCCGACGGGGTGTGGCGCTATCCGGTGAGCCCCGAGCAGGTCTCGCCGTTGTACCTGCAAGCGTTGCTGACGTACGAGGACCGCTGGTTCTACCGGCACCTGGGCGTGAACCCGATGGCCCTGGTCAGGGCGGCGTGGCTGAACGCGAGGGGAGGACGTGTGGTGTCAGGCGGCAGCACGTTGTCGATGCAGGTGGCACGCCTGCTCGATCCCCATGATCGCACCGTGGCGGGCAAGCTGCGGCAGCTGTGGCGCACACTGCAGCTGGAGTGGCACCTGTCCAAGCGGGAGATTCTACAAATCTACCTGGACCGCGCGCCGTTCGGCGGCACCTTGCAAGGTGTTGCCGCTGCCAGCTGGGCTTATCTGGGCAAGTCGCCCTTGCATCTGACGCCGTCGGAGGCAGCCCTGCTGGCGGTACTGCCGCAAGCCCCCAGCCGCCTACGCCCCGACCGCCACCCCGAGCGCGCCGAACGCGCACGCAACAAGGTGCTGCAACGGTTGGCGCAGTATCAGGTGTGGCCCGAGCAGCGCCTGCGCGAAGCGGCCGAAGAGCCGCTGGTGCTGGCGCCGCGTCAGGAGCCGGCACTGGCGCCGTTGCTGGCCCGCCGTCTGAACACCCCGGGTAGCCCGCCGTTGATCCGTACCACCGTGGATGCAGGGTTGCAGCGCCGGCTGGAAGACTTGCTGCTGGGATGGCGCGCGCGTCTGCCGGAGCGTACGTCTGCCGCCATCCTGGTGGTCGATGCGCAAACCATGGCTGTACGCGCTTATCTGGGCTCGGTCGACCTCACGGACGCCCGGCGTTTCGGGCACGTGGACATGGTGCGGGCGTTGCGCTCGCCTGGCTCCACGCTCAAGCCGTTTCTGTACGGCCTGGCGATGGACGATGGGCTCATTCATTCCGAGTCGCTGTTGCAGGACGTACCCCGGCGTTACGGTGACTACCGTCCGGGCAATTTTTCCAGCGGCTTCAGTGGGCCGGTGTCAGCGAGTTCGGCACTGGCCCTGTCGCTCAACTTGCCCGCCGTGCAACTGCTCGAAGCCTACGGCCCGAAACGCTTCGCCGCGCAACTGCGCATGGGCGGCTTGCCGCTCACGCTACCTCCGTTGGCCGAGCCCAATCTTTCGCTGATCCTGGGCGGTGCCGGTAGCCGTCTGGAAGACCTGGTAGGTGGCTACGCGGCCTTGGCCCGGGAGGGTAGAAGCGCCCAGGTGCGGTTGCAGCCCCAGGCACCCCTGGTGGAGCACCGGCTCATGTCTCCGGGCGCAGCGTGGATCATCCGGCGCATTCTCAGCGGCCAGGCTCGGCCCGACCGCGACCCGCATGCCGAACTGGTACGCCGTCCCCAGCTGGCCTGGAAAACCGGCACCAGCTACGGCTTTCGAGACGCTTGGTCGATTGGCGTCGGCCCTCGCTACCTGATCGGGGTATGGATTGGTCGGCCCGACGGCACCCCTGTGGCCGGGCAGTTCGGCTTGGCCTCGGCCGCCCCGTTGATGCTGCAAGTGCACGACCTGCTCAGCAACCGGGACAGCCAGCGCGGGTTAGAGGCCCCGGTGCAGCGAACGCCTGCCAATGTCGGGGTGGCGGCGATCTGCTGGCCTCTGGGGCAGGCGATGAGCCGCCAGGACGGCAATTGCAGGCGCCAGCGTTTTGCCTGGACCCTGGACGGCACCGTTCCTCCCACGTTGCAGGCGGCCGATCAGCCGCTGGGCCTGGGTTTGCGCGAACACATCTGGGTCAACGACCGCGGCTTGCGCGTGGACAGCAATTGCCCTGGCGCCCAGGCGCGCGAGGTGGCCCTGTGGCCCGCCCCCTTGGAACCCTGGTTGCCTCGGGCTGAACGGCGGGCTGCCCGTCTACCGGCCATGGACCCCACATGCCCACCGCAAGGCCCGGTCAGTGCCCCGCCGCTGGCCATCGTCGGTATTCGTTCTGGCGACCATCTGCGTCGCCCCGCCACCAGTGGGGAACCGCTGCAAGTGGCGGTGTCGGCGCTGGGCGGTAGTGGGCGGCGTTGGTGGTTCCTCAATGGACAACCGCTGGGCGAAACCCAAGGGCAGGACAGCCTGATGGTGCGCCTGCCGCAGGCAGGGCAGGCCGAGTTGAGTGCGTTGGACGAAAGTGGTGAAACGGCGCGGGTGGTGTTTCAGGTCAATGAGTAGTATGGCGGTGTGCCGGTGCCGTGGCACCGGCACCTGTCAGTGCGCCGTGAACCGTTGATTCACCGGGGATGAACCTGGTGTCAGTGCCAAGGCCAGTTGCGTGCGGTTGTGCATATGGGTCAGGCGCAACACCTGGGACACGTACAGTTTCACCGTGTTTTCGGTGATACCCAGTTCACAGGCGATCTGGTAATTGGTCTTGCCCTTGCCCACCAGCCGCGCCACTTCCAATTGACGTGGCGACAGCTTTTCAAATACCGAGGGCAGCTCGGCCTCGGCTTCCTCCATGTCGCCGGCGCGCCGGTGAGGCCCTTGTCCGCGGGCTTTTTCCAGGTCCTGATACAACTCGTCGACGGACTCTGCCAGATCCTGCAGGCGCTGATTGAGCCCGCTGAGGTCGTGGAAGTCGCGCTGACGTTCCTGCAGCACCTGCTCCTGGCGGCGTACCCCTTCGAGCAGCTCGTCGAGATCCATGGGTTTCTGGTAGTAGTCGGCAAAGCCTTCGCGCAGCGCCCGAATAACGTCCTGCTTTTCGGCACGGCCGGTCAGCATGATGGCTTCGAACATGCGGTGGCTACCGTCGATCTGCTTCAGGGCACGCATCAGCTCGATGCCATCGCGTCCGGGCATGTGAAGGTCGCAGATGATCAGACCGATGGCGGGGTCGGCCTCATAGCGTTTTACCGCCTCATCTGTGGAGAGTGCCGATACGCAACTGTATCCCTTGGCTTCCAGGAACTCGCATAGCTGTTCGACGATGACTGGCTGATCATCGACTACCAGCACTTTCATTTCACTTACAGGTTTGGACACGATCAACTCCCTGTGAATATACGGCCCTGCTCCCGGGCTAGACGCTCTGGCAGATTAAAAGTAGCCGTACCTCTCGTAGTTGTACAAGGTGTGTACAAGGTTAGGGACCGCTGGATTCTTCATTGGATCCATACAGCTGTCAGAAGGTAGCCTGCCAGCACGTAGGGGACGAATGCCTGCTTGTCGCCCATGGCTTCGGTCAAGGCCTGGAGGCGTTTTTTCACCTTGGGGTTGAGCAGCGTCCACAAGCGCCTTCGGGTGGTCAGCCAGATCAACAGCGCGACCCCGGCCCCGATGAAGGTCCCGAGCACATGATCGGTGCCGGTGGCCAATGCCAGCGCGCCCATCAGTTTGACGTCATCGGCGCCGAAGTGGCCGAGCATGTAGCCGGGCAAGGTGAGCAGCATGACGATGGCCAGGCCCCAGCCTGCCGAACTGGGATCGGCGCCAAGCCAGGTGTGGCCGGTTGCGAACAGCCACAGCAGGGCCCCTACAGCTACGCCCAGCGTCAACAGGTCCGGGAGCTGGCGCTGGCGCACATCCTGTTCGGTACACAAGGCAAGCCACAGAAGAAGAACAATGCTTTGCATCGACAGGTCGCCTTTCCTAGTAGATGAACACTTACCCGTGCAGTCAGGTTTCCTTAGTCAAGATAGACCGGAACCTGCGTGACGGCCGTGTGCCGCAAGGAAAAGGCGTTGGGAGAATGGGTTTTGTCGCAGTCGTCGTCTGTTGCGGGGCCTCTGCTAGCGTTTGCTGCCAGGTGGATAGTTGCCCAGCACCTGAGCCACCGTTTTCTGAATAGCCTCGTTGCGTTCCTGCGGGCTTGGCGGGTAGTTGTTCATGATCTGCTCGGCACTGCCGCGCCAGACCAGCTTGCCATCGCGCCCATCAAGCAAGTCGACCTGGATAGTCGCGACCTTGTAGTCGACGCTGCGGGTTTCGTTGTACATCGGCCCGCCCCAGTACCCTCCCCAATAGCCACCCCAACCGCCGCCGTAGTTGGTGGTGACCTGTTGCTGGCGCTGTTCCACGATCAGGTAGGTGCGCACGTTGAGATCAGCACGCGCGCCAGGGGGCGCTGGGCGTAGGCCCCGCTGATCGAGCTGGTCGCTGACCGCCTGGCGGATGCGCTGCTCGGTCAGGTCGCTCTTGATGCGTGGATCGTCAGGACGATATTGCAGGCCGGGCTCCTGCCAGGCCCAATTGCGGTAGGCGGCAAAATCACGACTCGCGTCGTAGTCCTGCTGCACGTTATGGCTTGAGCAGGCAGCCAACAAGGCCGCAAACGACACGAGTAACAGGCGGCGCAACATGATGAATCTCCGTTAGGCGTTAACTGGGAGGATAGCCGCTGAGAGCCTTGCGCACGGCGTCGCGCACGGCATTTTCACGGTCCCGCGGTGAAGCCTGGTCGTTGCCGCTTTCGGCACTTGCGCTCCAGACGGCCTGGCCGCTGCGGCTGTCGTACAGGTCGATGCGCACTACCATGACCTCAACCTGATAGGTGCGTACGACCGGAACACTGGCGTAACCCCCATAACCGTTGCGGTAACCGCCATAGCCCACGTTGCCGTAGGGCCCATAGTAAGGGTCGTAGCTGTCGTAGTCGCGCACTTGGCGCAGGCGTTTTTCCAGGCGGATATCGGCGCCGACGAGCAGGTCACCTACACCGCTGCGGGCGGGGCGCAAGCCCTGCTGATCGAGCGCTGCGGCCACGGCATCGGCCAGCTGTGCAGGGTCGGCATTGGCCGAACCGCTGGGCAGACGCCCGTCACGCCAGCTCCAGCTGCGGTAGCGGCCGTAGTCCCTTGCAGGTGCGGGATAAGCGCTTGCGTCGAAGGTGGTCGCTGCCTGAGGCGGGGCCGGTGGCAGTGGGCGGCTGCTGGCGACGTAGGGATTGGTCCCTTGGCACCCGGTCAGAACCAAAGCCAGCAGGGCCAGTGGCAACAGACGGTACGGCATGCTTGCTCCTCACGGCAGGTCAACGTGGGCGACAGACCCAATGCAGGTAACGGCCCAGGCCGGCGAAACTCGGATGGCGGCGGTGAGCGAGCTCCATTTCCAGCACGTCCAGCAGCTCGGCGCGGTCCTGGAATTCCTTGGGCATGTAGTCATGGAAAACACGTATGCCGCTTTCACTTTCGACCTGCCACAAAGGTTCAAGTTGCGCCCTGAGCGCCCGCGGATCAAGTGGTTTCTGCGGGGTAAGGCTCTGCTTTTCACCTTCAAGGCGATTACTGCGAAGCTTGCGGAAATGCCCCTTGAGCAGGTTGCGGTAGACCAAGGCATCGCGGTTATAGAACGCCAGCGACAGCCAACCCCCGGGGGCTGTGAGTTGATGCAGAACGGGCAGGATACTTTCCGGCTCAGCCAGCCATTCGAGTACCGCGTGGCACACGACCACGTCGTAGGGCTCGGTCAGCTCACCCAGCAGCGCTTGCCAGGGCGCCTGGATGAACGTTGCCGCCTGGCCGGCCTCGGCAAAGCGGGCCCGTGCCCCTTCGAGCATGGGCTCGGCGGGTTCGGCCAGCGTAAGCTGGTGGCCGCGTTGGGCCAACCATAGCGCCATGTGACCCAGGCCGGCACCGATATCGAGGATGCGCAATGGGCGATCCGGCAGGGCTTCGGCCAGGTCGGCCTGCAAGACTGCCAGCCGGATCGCCCCCTTTGCGCCACCGTAGATTTTCTCTGCAAATCGGGTGGCCAGTTCATCGAAATGACGGTCGTTCATCGTGCGAAGCGCCTTTCGCTGTCAGCCAGCTTGGCGCGGACCACCTGGTCCATGTCCAGCCCCAGTTCACTGCACAACAGCAACAGGTAGAGCACGACGTCGCCCACTTCCTGCCCGGCGTGGGCCAGCTGTTCGGGTGGCAGGCGACGTGACTCGTCCTCGCTGAGCCACTGGAAGATTTCAACCAGCTCGGCCATTTCGACGCTGGCGGCCATGGCCAGGTTCTTTGGGCTGTGGAAACGTTGCCAGTCATTGGTATCGCGGATTTGATGCAGGCGTTGAGTCAGTTCTTGCAGGTTCATCGGGTTCTCCTCATGGCGCATAGCTTCCGCGCAGGGCCATTGCAAAGCAAGCTTCCCTGCACGGGGCGCAGCATGCGCCAGTCAGCCCTGCAAGCGGGCCCAGCGGCCGAGCATGTGTACCACGTCCGTCTGGCCGTCCAGGCGCAGCTCACCCACAGGGCCGACCTGGCTGGCGCTGAGCACCACCTCCGAGGGCAAACGCACGGGTTTTTTAAAATCCACCTCGAACCGATAGCCACTGTGAGGCAAGTGCCCGTGCAGCGCGGCCATGGCCATGGCCTTGCTCCACATGCCGTGGGCGATGGCGGTGGGGAAACCGAACAGCTGGGCGCTGGGTGCGCTGAGGTGAATGGGGTTGTAGTCGCCGCAGACCTTGGCATAACGGCGGCCGATATCACTGTCGGCATACCAGCGCGTGACTTCAGGCAAGTGGCTGGCCTGACCCTCGTCCGCCTCTGCCAGGTTGCCGTCGAGTTTCAATCCGCGCACGAGCATGCGGCTGGTTTCCCGCCAGAGCACGCCAATACCGTCCGCCGCCTGGGTGATCAGGTCGAACGTTCCGCCTTTGGGGTGGGGCTGCAGGTTGTCGGCATGAACCGCCATGCGCAGCGACTCGATGCCCCCAAGCGGGCGGATGACATCGATGCGGTTGTGCAGGTGGACCAGGCCCAGCAACGGAAAGGGGAACTGCTCGGCGGTCATCAACTGCAGCTGCAGGTTGAACGCCATGATGTGCGGGTACGTAGCAGGCAGCCGGCCATCGTCGACGAAACGGCACAATTGCCGGTAGGCATGCAGTTGCTCAGGCTGAACCGCCAGGGTGCAGCGCAGCCCGTGCGTGGGCAGTTGATCACCGCTGATGCGGCGTTTGCCCGCTGCGCGCAGGTACAGGCTGGCGCGGCTGGCGGGTTGATGCAGGTCGTGCCAGTGTCGTTGCATGCTCAAGCCCCCATCAATGCCTGGCCGCACACCCGCAGCACCTGGCCGTTAACGGCGCCAGAGCCAGGTTGGCTAAGCCAGGCGATGGCTTCGGCCACGTCCTGGGGCTTGCCGCCCTGGCCGAGCGAACTCAGGCGTCGCCCCGCTTCGCGCAAGCCCATGGGCATGGCGCCCGTCATATGGGTTTCAATGAAGCCAGGCGCCACTGCGTTGATGCTGATGCCTTGTTCGGCAAGCGTCGGTGCCCAGGCCTGGGCCAAGCCAATCAGCCCAGCCTTGCTGGCAGCGTAGTTGGATTGCCCCCGGTTGCCGGCGATACCACTGACCGAGGCCAACAGGGTGATGCGGGCGTCCTCGTGCAATACGCCGTTATCGAGCAGGGCCTGGGTCAGCAGCTGAGGAGCCTTGAGGTTCACCGCCAGTACGGCGTCCCAATATTCGGGGGTCATGTTCGCCAGGGTCTTGTCACGGGTGATGCCTGCGTTGTGCACCAGGATGTCGAGGCCATCGGGCAATGCCGCCAGCAACTGCTCGGCAGCGTCACCGGCGCAGATGTCCAGGACCAGCGCCTTGCCACCCAGGCGCGCAGCGAGCGCCTGCAATTGCTCGCTGGCTGGGGGCACATCGAGCAGCAGCACATCGGCACCGTCGCGGGCCAGGGTTTCTGCAATGGCGGCGCCGATGCCGCGGGCAGCCCCAGTGATCAGCGCGCGCTTGCCGCTGAGCGGCCGTGTCCAGTCCTCGACCTGAGCCTGGCAGGGCTGTAGGCGCAGCACCTGGCCCGACACGAATGCGCTCTTGGGCGACAGGAAGAAGCGCAACGCGCCTTCGAGTTGAGATTCGGCGCCGTCACCCACGTACAGCAACTGGGCAGTAGCGCCGTTGCGCAGTTCCTTGGCCAGCGAACGGCTAAACCCTTCGAGGGCACGTTGGGCGACACTGGCCATCGGGTCGGCGACGGCCTCAGGCGGGCGACCCAAGACCACGATATGGGCGCAAGGCGCCAGGTTGCGCAGTAGCGGCTGGAAGAATTCGCGCAACTGCGTGAGCGCATCGCTGTCGGACAAGTGACTGGCATCGAACACCAACGCCTTGATCTTGGGGCCCAACCCAGCGACCCAGGGTTCGCACTGGAGGCCTTGGCCGTTGAAGCCGTAAACCGCGTCGGTCAACCGCGCTGCGAGTGTTTCGACCTGGCGTGCCAAGGGGCCGCCGCCAAGGACCAACGGCCCGTCCACTGGCCGCATGCGGCCCGCTTCCCAGCGCTCCAGGGTGGCTGGACGAGGCAGGCCAAGGCTGTCGACAAGTTTGCGGCCGAGGCTGGAGTTGGCAAAACCAAGGTAGCGATCGCTCATGGTGGGTCCTCCGAAAGCAAGTCTGACAGTGTGGACCAGGATTGTGGCCAGGTCGTTCGAATGCGGCAAAAACACCTAGGCTCTACGGATCAAATTGTTTCAGGAGGAACATGCGCATGCGCTCACTTCGCCGGGTCGCTATTCTGGGCGGCAACCGAATTCCATTCGCCCGTTCCAATGGTGCGTACGCCACAGCCAGCAACCAGGACATGCTGACTGCCGCACTCGAGGGGCTCATCGAGCGTTACCGCCTGCACGGCCTGCGCCTTGGCGAGGTGGTGGCAGGCGCGGTACTCAAGCATGCCCGGGACATGAACCTGACGCGCGAGTGCGTGCTGGGTTCGCGCCTGTCGGCCTCGACCCCCGCCTATGACATTCAGCAGGCCTGTGGCACCGGGTTGGAAGCGGCATTGCTGGTGGCCAACAAGATTGCCCTCGGGCAGATCGACTGCGGCATTGCGGGCGGCGTCGACACTACGTCCGACGCACCCATCGCCGTGAGCGAAGGCCTGCGCCGGATGATGTTGCAAGCCAACCGGGGCAAGGCGCTGGGTGACCGCCTCAAGCCTTTCCTGGGCTTGCGGCCTCACCACCTCAAGCCTTCGCTGCCGCGCAACGGCGAGCCACGCACCGGGTTGTCGATGGGCGAGCATTGCGAACGCATGGCCAAAACCTGGCGCATTGGCCGGGCCGAGCAGGACGAATTGGCGCTGCGTAGCCATCAATGCCTGGCACGTGCCTACCAAGAAGGTTGGCAAGACGATTTGATGACCCCTTTTCGGTCGCTGACCCGGGACAACAACCTGCGTCCCGACTTGACGCTGGAGCAATTGGCCAAGCTCAAACCGGCCTTCGACCGCAGCGATGAGGGCACCTTGACGGCAGGCAATTCCACGCCGCTGACCGATGGGGCCTCGCTGGTGTTGCTGGGGACCCAGGAGTGGGCAGACCAACATGGCCTGCCGGTGCTCGCCTATCTGGTCGATGGCGAAACAGCCGCGGTGGATTTCGTCGATGGCCGCGAGGGCCTGCTGATGGCGCCAGTGTATGCGGTGCCGCGCTTGCTGGCCCGCAACAACCTGACGCTGCAGGATTTTGATTACTACGAGATCCATGAGGCATTCGCAGCCCAGGTGCTGTGCACCCTCAAGGCCTGGGAGGATGCCCAGTACTGCCGGGAGCGCCTTGGGCTGGATGCGCCGCTGGGGGCGATCGACCGTTCCCGGCTGAACGTTAAGGGCAGCTCACTTGGGGCAGGGCATCCATTTGCCGCCACCGGTGGGCGCATCCTGGCCAACTTGGCCAAGCTGCTGTCCACGGCGCCCCAAGGACGCGGCCTGATCTCCATCTGCGCCGCAGGTGGGCAGGGCGTTACGGTCATCGTCGAGCGGTGAGCGTCGGTGTTCATCCGGCTGGGTGACCGAAGGTGCACATGGAGCCGGATAACGCCGAGGGCATTTAGGCTGGTAGGCTTGGCCGATCATCATGATAAGAAATCGCCATGCCTGCCATCGGACATCCTCGTCCCATTCCAACGCTCGATTGCCTGCCTCGACCGCTCTATGCACGCGCCGAGCGACTGGTGGCCGGCTCGTGGACGACGTCGCATCAACATGACTGGGTGCAGTTTTCCTATGCCATCAGTGGCGTACTGGGGGTGTATACCCAGGAAGGCAGCTACTTCGCCCCGCCGCAATGGGGCGTGTGGATACCGGCGCAGGCCGAGCATGCCGTGTCCAGTTCGATGCAGGCCGAAATGCGCAGCCTCTATATACGGCGCGATGCCTGCCCGTGGGCCGCGGAGCGTTGTCGTGTACTGGAAGTGACCCCCTTGGCCCGTGAGCTGATCAAGCAGTTCTGCCTGTACCCTGCGCATTACCCCGAAGGCGATAGCGCGCAGGCGCGCCTGGTCGCCGTGCTGCTTGACCAATTGCAGGCGTTGCCGGAAGTGGCGTTTTCGTTGCCGCTGCCACAACACCCAGGCTTGCTTGCCCTGTGCAATGGCCTGATTGCTACACCGGATCAGCCGCAGACCTTGCAGCAATGGGCGTGCGAACTGGGGTGTTCGGAAAAGACCCTGATGCGGTTGTTCCAGCGCGAGACTGGGTTGAGTTTTCGCAACTGGCGCCAGCGCATGCGCTTGCTGTCGTCCTTGACCGCGCTCGAGGCGGGGCACACGGTCACTGACGCGGCGCTGGGCTGCGGGTACGACTCGACCTCCGCCTACATCGCCGCCTTCAAGCAGCTGTTCGGTGCCACGCCGGGCGAGTTGAAGCTGTAGCGGCTTACCGGGTGCGGCGCTGCGCGAGCCCGTGAACGTGCAGGCCCGATGCTCGCGAAGCTCTTGCCGTCAGGTACGGAACCTGCGCACCAGTGAGTCCAGCTCGTTGGACAGGCCGGCGAGGCTTTCGGAGTCCTGGCGGGCGGCCTGGGCCAGTTCCGCCACCAGCTGGGCATCGCCGTGGATCTGGCTGATGTGCCGGTTGATGTTCTCGGCTACCTGGTGCTGCTCTTCGGCTGCCGTGGCGATCTGCGTGTTCATGTCACGGATCACGTCCACCGACTCGCGTATTTGCCCAAAGCTGTCGCGGGCCATGCCGATACGGCTCACCGATTGCTGCGAAACTTCGAGGCTGGCGTGCATTTGCGCCGCCACCTCGGCCGTGCGCCCGGCCAGGTTGCCCAGCAGACCGTCGATTTCGGCCGTGGAGTCGGCGGTTCGCTTGGCCAGGGCACGTACTTCGTCGGCCACCACCGCGAACCCGCGCCCTTGCTCACCGGCACGGGCAGCTTCGATGGCGGCGTTGAGCGCCAGCAGGTTGGTCTGCTCGGCAATGGAGCGAATGGTGCCCAGGATCGACTGGATGGCGTTGCTGTCGCGCTCAAGCTGCTGGATCGACTGCGCCGACTGCTCGATCTCGTGGCTCAGGCGGTCGACGCTGCTGACGGCGGCATCGATCTGCTGCTGGCCTTCGCGCGCCTGCTGCTGGCCGCTGTCGGCCGACTGCGCCGCCTGGCTGCAGGAGCGCGCGACCTCGTTGGCAGTGGCGACCATTTCATGGAAGGCGGTGGACACCATGTCAACGGCCTCACGCTGGCGCCCGGCGGCCTCGGCCATGTCGCTGGACACGCGTGTCGAGCTGGTGGAGGTGTTGAGGATGTTGCCGGCTGCGGCGCTGATGTGCTGGATCAGGCTGCGAATGGCCCCCAGGAACTGGTTGAACCAGCTCGCCAGCTGGGCAGTTTCGTCACGGCCGCGGATTTCCAGGTTGCGGGTCAGGTCCCCTTCGCCCTGGGCGATGTCCTCAAGCCCATTGGTGACGCTGTTGATCGGGCGCACGATCAGTTTGGCGAACGTGGCACCCACGACGGCGAACACGGCAGCCAGTACCAGCGCGACGATCCCGATCAGCCAGGTCAGGCGGGTGGTGGTCTGCATCACCTCGCGTTGCTCGATCAGCCCGATCAACGTCCAGCCCAACTGTTCGTCCGGGTAGATATTGGCCATGTAGCGAACACCGTCCAGCTCGACCTCAGCCAGGCCCTTGCCGTGCTTGGCAAGCTCGGCGTAGCCGTCGCCGAAGCTCGCCAGTTGTTTGAAGTTGTGCGCAGTGTCCCGCGGGTCTACCAGGACATTGCCGTTGTTTTCGACCAGCAGCAGGTACCCGCTCTCGCCCAGCTTGATCTGCTTGACGATTTCGGTGAGGCCTTTGATGGAAACGTCGACGTTGACCACGCCGCCAGGGTTACCCAGCTGGTTGGCCACGGCACGTACGGTGCTGACCAGCACGGCATCGTCGGCGGCCCAGTAGTAGGCACCGGTGCGCAGGGTCTTGCCGGGGTTGGCCATGGCCAGCTGGTACCAAGGGCGCGTACGCGGGTCGTAGTTGACGAACTTCTGCCCTGCCGGCCAGCCGACGTAGCCCCCGTCGGCGACCCCGTAGGAGAGGTAGGCATAGGCAGGATGGGCATTGGCCAGGCTGGTCATGAACGCCAGAATCTTGCTCGATTGCTCGCCCAGTTCGTAGGACGGCGTGGCGCTCATGTATTTGGTCAGTTCGTTGCCAGTGGCCGCCACCAAGGGTTGCGAGGCCATGTACTCCACGTTCTGGCTGATGCCTTGGAAGAAGATGTTCATCGCGTTGCTGACCTGACGGATTTCTCGGCTGCTGCTGTCGAGGAAGCCGTCCCTGGCCTCGCCGCGTAGGTTCAGTACCACCAAGGTGGCCACCAGCACGATGGGCAGGGCGGCGATGATCGCAAAGGCCCAGGTCAGTTTCTGTTTGATGCTCATCGGCGCTCCCGAATTATTGTTGTCGACACATGAGGCAGGTACCTAATGCATCGGCAGCAACCGAATTTTATGTAGGAAAACGCCCGTAAATATTGGGCGAAGTCGCTATTGATGCCTATTCGGTCGCGTTTGGACGGGTATGCCCTATGAGCTTGGTTGCGGGGCTGCCGGGAATGCTCAGCGGCAGCAGCGCCCCGGCGCTTCGTTGGCCAGTTCCTTGAGAATCGGACAGTCCGGGCGGTCATCGCCGTGGCAACTGGAAACCAGCTCGATCAGGGTATCGCGCAGGCCAACCAGTTCCTCGATGCGCCTGTTCAACGCATCGATATGCTGGCTGGCCAGTGCCTTGACATCGGCGCTGGCTCGCTGCCGGTCCTGCCACAAGGTGAGCAACTTGCCGACTTCCTCAAGGGAAAACCCCAGGTCGCGCGAGCGTTTGATGAAGGCCAAAGCATGCAGGTCCGCAGGCTGATAGATCCGATAACCGCTGTCGCTGCGCAAGGCAGGCTTGAGCAGGCCGATGGATTCGTAATAGCGGATCATCTTGGTGCTGAGCCCGGTACGGGCTGCCGCTTGGCCGATGTTCATGGTGCCTCCTGATCCAGGGCGGGCTTCCAGGCCTTGAGCAACAGCGCATTGCTGACCACGCTGACGCTGGAGAGCGCCATGGCCGCGCCGGCCATGACCGGGTTGAGGTAACCGAAGGCAGCCAGCGGGATGCCGACGAGGTTGTAGATGAACGCCCAGAACAGGTTCTGGCGAATCTTCGCGTAGGTTCTACGGCTGATTTCAAGGGCTGCTGGCACCAGCCGCGGATCACCGCGCATCAGGGTGATGCCAGCGGCCTGCATGGCCACATCCGTGCCACCGCCCATGGCGATGCCGATGTCTGCAGCCGCCAACGCCGGTGCGTCGTTGACGCCATCGCCGACCATGGCAACGGCACCGCCTTGCTTGAGGGCCTCCACGGTGGCGGCCTTGTCCGCTGGCAGCACCTCGGCGTAGACATCGGTAATGTCGAGGGCGGCCGCCACGGCCATGGCGCTGCCCCGGTTGTCGCCAGTGAGCAAGTAGCTGCTGATGTGCTGATTGCGCAGGGTCTGGACCGCCTGATCGGCCCCGGGCTTGAGGCTGTCGCCGAACGCGATCAGGCCAAGCACGCTGGGTGAGGCCCCGCTCTGGACGAGCCAGGACAAGGTGCGCCCCTGTGCTTCCCAGGCGTCAGCCGATGCGGCCAGTTCACCGGGCGCCAGGCCAAGGTCTTGCAGCAGGCGGCGATTGCCCAGTGCCAAGTCACGCCCATCGACACGTCCGGCAATGCCGCGGCCGGTCAGGGACTGGCTCTCGGTCACCTCGGGCACACGCAGGCCACGGTCGGCGCAGGCGTCCAGCACGGCTTTGGCCAGCGGGTGTTCACTGCCGCGCTGAAGCGCGCCGGCCAATCGGTAAAGGTTGTCCGTGTCGCCGTCCAGCGCTTGGCTATGCACCACTTTCGGGCTGCCGGAGGTGAGCGTACCTGTTTTATCGAATACGACGCGGTTGACGGCCTGCGCGCGTTCGAGTGCTTCTGCATCCTTGATGAGGATGCCATGGCGTGCGGCAACGCCTGTGCCCGCCATGATCGCGGCCGGCGTTGCCAGCCCTAGCGCGCATGGGCAGGCGATGACCAGAACGGCCACTGCATTGATCACGGCGGTTTCAAACGGCGCACCGGCCAGCCACCATCCCAACAAGGTCATCGCGGCGAGTATCAGTACCGCCGGCACGAAGACCTGGCTGACTCGGTCGACCAGTTTCTGAATGGGAGCCTTGGCAGCCTGGGCGTCTTCGACCAGGCGGATGATGCGAGCCAGGACGGTCTCTGTGCCAAGCGCTTGCGTGCGGACCAGCAACCGACCCTCGCCGTTGATCGCACCCCCGGTGACGCTGTCTCCGGGTTGCTTGGTGACTGGCAGGCTTTCGCCGCTGATCAGGGCTTCATCGGCATGGCTGTGGCCGTCTTCGACGATACCGTCGACCGGAAAACGCTCACCAGGCTTGACCATGACCAGGTCACCCACGCGCAGGTGGGCGATGGCGACCTCCTGCTCCACGCCATCGATGACCCTCAGCGCACGTTCGGGACGCAGCGCTTCCAGGGCGCGTATGGCACTGGCGGTCTGGCGCTTGACACGGCTTTCCAGGTACTTGCCCAGCATGACCAGGGCGATGACCACTGCACTGGCTTCGAAGTAGAGGTGGGGTGTGCTACCCGATGGCGCGTTGGCCCATTGATAAAGACTCAAGCCGTAACCGGCACTGGTACCGAGGGCAACCAGCAGGTCCATGTTGCCGCTGCGCGCACGCACGGCTTTCCAGGCCGCCACATAGAAGCGGGCGCCCAGGATGAACTGCACCGGCGTTGCCAGCAGAAACTGCGCCCAGGCCGGCAGCATCCAGTGCAGGCCCAACGGTTGTACCAGCATGGGCAACACCAGGGGAAAAGCCAGCAGCAGCGCCGCGGCGACTGCAAGGCGTTCCCGGCGCAAGCGGCGTTGGGTCGTCGCCTGTTCACTTTCGGATGCGTGCGGCAGGCTGGCGTGGTAACCGGCTTGCCCTATCGCATCGATCAGCGCCGCATCCTGAACGCCATCGAGGACATTCAGGTGGGCACGTTCGTTGGCCAGATTGACGCTGACCTTGAGAACCCCCTGCACCTTGGCCAGCGCACGCTCGACCCGGCCGACGCAGCTGGCGCAGGTCATGCCGGCGATCTGCAATTCCACCGTATGGCTGGGCACCGCGTAACCGGCTGCGTGTACAGCGTTGACCAGTGCATCCAGGCTATCGGCCGGCGCCTGCACACGGGCCTGCTCGTTGGCAAGGTTGACGGTGACGTGTTCTGCGCCGGTGACCTTGCGCAAGGCGCGTTCCACTCGGCCAGCGCAGCTGGCGCAGGTCATGCCGGAGACGGGCAGGTGATAAGTGACGGGCGTGGACATGATTTCCTCCTTGGGCACGCTGCCAGCATCAACCTTGCCATGCGGGGAAGGTCAATAGTCCAACGGCGTTCGCTTGAGCTCCATCCCATACTGGCCCATCGCGATGCGGTACTTGTTGATCTGCCCGGCTTGCAGGTTCAACCGGGTGCTACGTTGATCTTCAAGGCCCGGGGCGCAACCGGGTGTCTGCCCAGGCAGCAGGCGCAGACGCACATCGACAGGGCCCGCAGGCAGGTTGAACGACGTGGACTGTTCCTGGAACAGGCGCCCCGACAGTTGATCGTTCAGGTAGACACCGATCTCGCAACTGGTGGCCACTTCAAGCCGTTCGCGGGAAATGATCAGCACGCTGTAGGCCGAGTTGTCCTCGGCGATGGCCGGCGGCACCGCCGCGAGCGCACCCAGCAGCCCGATGAAGCCCATTGCTGTCCTGAACATGAACACTCTCCTGCTTGCCTGTTTCAAAGTCGCAGCTTGGCCGAGGTGGACGCGAATTGCCACCTCCAGACACGCACGCTTGACCTTGCCCCCATGGCAAGCTTGAAACTCGCTGAAAACCCAGAGGAGGTATTCCCATGCACGTATTCTCGGTAGAAGGCATGACCTGTGGCCATTGCGTGAAGGCGGTTACCCAAGCCGTCCAAGCCCTAGATGGCGCTGCCAAGGTCGATGTCGACTTGGCAAAGAAGCAGGTCCGCGTCGACAGCAGTGCTAACCCGGCGCAGATACGGGCGGCCATCCAGGAAGAGGGTTACCAGGCCGAGATTGCATAAGCGCTCGAGCCAGGTAACGCGATTGTTGGATTGTTTTGCGCAGGACGGGGTCCACAGCAGGTAGAATGTGCAACTTTGTTAGCTTGCTATGGATTCCCGATGAACCTGCGAATGGTCCTTATCCTGGGCGCACTCAGTGCGTTCGGGCCTTTGGCGATCGACTTCTATCTGCCTGCCTTTCCGGCGATAGCCCAGGCGTTCGCCACTGATGAAAAACACGTCCAGACTACCCTGGCCGCCTACTTTCTCGGGCTGTCCATCGGGCAGTTGCTCTATGGCCCGGTGGCTGACCGTTCCGGTCGGCGCAAGCCATTGCTGTTCGGCGTGGCGCTTTTTACCCTGGCATCGCTGGCCTGCGCCTATGCGCCCAACCTAGACACCCTGATCCTGGCGCGCTTTGTCCAGGCACTGGGCGGCTGCGCGGGTATGGTGCTGTCGCGGGCGATCGTCAGCGACAAGTGCGACCCGGTGGCTTCGGCCAAAGTGTTCTCCCAGCTGGTGCTTGTCATGGGTTTGGCGCCGATCCTTGCGCCTATGCTGGGCGGCGTGTTGGTCAACCATGTTGGGTGGCAGTTCATATTCCTGTCCCTGAGCCTGTTCAGTGCCGGCTGCCTGCTCGCCGTCAGCCTTGGGCTGCCTGAAAGCATGCCTGATCATATTCCCCGGCAGCCATTGTCAGGCGCTTTGCGTCAGTACCTGCGCCTGCTCGCCGACCGCGTGTTCCTGGGGCACGCCTTGACGGGCGGTATCGCCATTGCCGGCATGTTCGCCTACATCGCAGGCTCGCCGTTCGTGTTCATCAAGTTGTACGGGGTACCTGCCGAGCATTACGGCTGGTTCTTCGGTGCCAATGCTGCGGGGTTCATCCTGATGGCTCAGGTGAACGCCCGCCTGCTGGCCAAACGCGGGCCCGCTTGGCTGCTGAGCCGTGCGGTATGGGTGTACCTGATAGCAGGCCTGACATTGCTGAGCATGGCGGCGTTCAAGCCCGCAGCGCTCTGGCCGCTATTGGTACCGCTGTTCGTGTGCATCGCGAGCCTGGGGTTCATTCTGCCCAATGCCTCTGCTTGTGCCATGAGCGGGCAAGGCGCTCGGGCGGGCAGCGCTTCTGCCTTGATGGGCTGCGTGCAGTTCAGTGTTGCCGCAGGGGCCGCGGCGTTGGTGGGTGTACTGCACGATGGCAGCGCGGTGCCCATGGCGTTGGTGATGAGCCTGTGCGGGGCGCTGGTGGTAACGGTTGCGCTGTTGACGCGGCGCCTGCAATCGAGGCGCTCGGTGTGAGGCATGAAGAACCTTCGATAATATCTGCGCTATTTGGTGAAGACGGCTGTGGGCATCTTCCGAATTCGCAATAAGCGATATGCCTTGACTCATCCCATGCTGAGCCATTTTTTCTGTCAAACCGCCGAGATACAGGCTGCTTTGCGAACATGCCGCTGAAGAAGCCTCCTGCAAAGGGTAGCCCTACCCAGTGGCATTTTTGCGACAACGAGGCCTGGCAGTGGCGCCAGGGTGGCTCCAGGTGCGGCTTATACTGACGAGCCAGGCCAGCGCGAGCGAGGGCGTTCGTGGGCCAGGGTCGGCCATCGCATCTACACAGTGAATTTGCAGGGAGTCACAGGGACATGAACGCAGCCAGCAGCATCAGCCAGATCGCCAGCCTGATGGCCGACCCCAAGCGCAGTGCCATGTTATGGGCCTTGATCGATGGCACACCCCGCCTGGCCAATGAGTTGGCCATCATGACCGGGCTAAGCGCCTCATCGGCTTGTGCACACCTTTCGCTGCTTTCTTCAGCGGGTCTGCTTCGGCATGAGGCCCGGGGGCGCAAACGTTATTTCCGCCTGGCAACGCCTCAGGTGGGCGCCGCTGTGGAGGCCCTTGCCAGCGTGCAGCTCGAACAGGCAAGAAATCGTCATGCCCACACGCCGCGCCCTACATTGCCCATGTCCGTGCGACGCGCCAGACGGTGCGGCGATCACTTGGGCGGTGAGCTTGCGGCCGAACTCTACCACCGCCTGGTAGTGGCCGGATGGCTGGATGGTTGTGGGCGGCAGTTGGTGGTCAGCGATGAGGGGCGGGCGCAACTGGCTAGCCTTGGCGTATACATCGATGCGTTGGCACCACATCAGCCCAGAGCATGCACGATGTGCCGCTGCACCGAGTGGCATGACATGGAGCCGCACCTGGGGGGCGTTCTGGGCCAGGCGCTGTTCCGCCTGTTCCTGCAATCGGGATGGATACGCGAGGCCGAGGATACCCGGGCGCTGCACATATCACCGCTGGGTATCCAGCAGATCAATCGCATCGCCCGGGTCGAGACGCTGCAGGTGGGCTGAGTGCGTCAGACCAGGCGCGCATCCAGGCTGTTCTGGGCAAGCCGGCGAGCCTGGTCTTGGGTCATTCCCAGGTGAGTGTGCAGGGCATGGAAGTTTTCCGTCACGTAGCCCCCGAAATAGGCTGGGTCGTCTGAGTTGACGGTGACTTTTACGCCTTTTTCCAACATGTCGAGAATGTTGTGTTGGCTCATGTGGTCGAACACGCACAGCTTGGTGTTGGACAATGGGCACACGGTCAAGGGAATCTGCTCGTCGATGATGCGCTGCATCAGGCGCTCGTCTTCGATGGCGCGCACGCCGTGATCGATACGTTTGATCTGGAGCAGGTCCAGCGCTTGCCAGATGTACTCAGGCGGGCCTTCCTCGCCGGCATGCGCAACGGCCACAAAGCCTTCGCTGCGTGCCCTGTCGAACACACGTTGGAACTTGCTGGGTGGGTGGCCCATTTCGGAACTGTCCAGCCCAACGGCAATGAACGCATCGCGAAACGGCAGGGCCTGGTCCAACGTATTTTGGGCTTCGTCTTCGCTCAGGTGGCGAAGGAAGCTCAGGATCAGGCCGCTGCTGATGCCCAACTGGTCACGGCCATCCTTGAGTGCCTGGTTGATGCCATTGAGCACCACTTCAAAAGGAATGCCGCGGTCGGTGTGTGTCTGTGGATCGAAGAAGGGCTCGGTGTGAATCACATTCTGCGCTTTGCAACGCTGTAGGTAAGCCCATGTGAGGTCGTAGAAGTCCTGTTCGGTGCGCAGAACGTCGGCGCCCTGGTAGTACAGGTCGAGAAACTCCTGCAGGTTGTTGAAGGCGTACGCACCGCGCAACGTCTCGACATCAGCCCAGGGCAGAGCAATCTTGTTGCGCTCGGCCAGGGCGAACAGCAGCTCGGGTTCCAGGGAGCCTTCAAGGTGCAGGTGCAGTTCGGCCTTGGGCAGGGCGTTCAACCAGTCATACATATAAGGTGATCTCAATCAGGTACGGTTGCCGCCATTCTACAGGGCCAGGCCTGGCCGTGCGCCCCAATGGCGGCAACCTGCCCAATCACCAGACCAAGGGTTCGCCCTTGTAGTTGATGAAGCGAAGGCCCGCCGTTCCACTTTGGGCCTTGATCTGCTCAAGCATGCCACGGGTGCTGGTCAGCACGTCGATCTCCGCGTTTTCTCCGCCCATGTCGGTTTTTACCCATCCTGGATGCATGGCCAATACGCACAGGTCATGGCGCGGCTGGGCCACCACAAAACTGTTGATCATGGAGTTCAGGGCAGCCTTGCTGGCCTTGTACAAGCAGATCTCCCCGCCATCAGGCACTGCGACACTGCCCAGAATGGAACTCATGAAGGCGAGTACACCGGTCTGTTCGCGTACATGTTCAACCAGACGGCGTGCGACACGAATCGGTGCAACGACATTGGTCATGAACAGATCACCAATTTCTTGGTGCGTAACGTTTTCCACATCCTGTGGGAGAGGGCCCATGACACCTGCGTTGATGAATACCAGGTCGAATAACTGCCCGGTCAGGCGCTCAGCCAGGGTGTCGAGTTGGGCTGGGTCATTCATTTCCAGCTGTTCGATACGCACGCCCGGAACATCAGCAAGAGCGCCTGGTTTTTGCGGATTGCGTACTGTGGCAGTGACCTTCCACCCGTCTTCGTACAGGCGGTTGACCAGGCCCAATCCCAGGCCGCGGGAGGCCCCGATGATCAGAGCGGTTTTTGAATCGGCCATGAGCGTGCTCCATAGGGTTGTTAGAGCCTGTGAGCATAATTCATAGGACGCCTGGGTGTGCCCGGCCATTTGTGACGTTGCACTGCGTCGCCCTGCTGCTTGAAAAATGAGCAACCCTCGGCGCGGCCTTGTGCAACAGGTGCCCTGTCGTTTCACTCACGGGTTATCCACAGGCTGCTCCACAATTAATGTGTGCAAACCGCAGTCATCTGGCCGCATGACCGCCTGCGCATGGGGATAACTTAGGCTGGCTTAACTGAAACTGCCGATTTCGTAACCTTGGTCAAAATTTGATCAAATCTATGGAGGGGGCATGCTCATTGGGCTCTAGGCGTATGCCCCAAGCTTATCCACAGCCAGGCCCACAGTTGCTGTGGGCAACACTCAGCAACTTGCCAGCAGGATTCGGCCGCGGCTCAGGTCTGCCAATTGTTGTTGCAGAGGCAGCCTGTGGACATCTTCGAAGGCAATCTTCAGGTCTACACCGTTGGCGGTGAAGTGCTCTTCAAGCACCAGACCCTGGACGTCGGCGACCCGCAGTTTCACCAGCGCCAATTCGCTGAATGCACAACTGCAAGTGAACTCGCTGCGTTGTACCAGCAGGCGCTTGGGGGCCTGTTGCAGGCATTTGTTGGCGCCGCCGCCGTATGCCCTGGCCAATCCGCCGGTACCAAGCTGAATGCCACCGTACCAGCGGATGACCAGCACCACCACCTGATCGCAGTCCTGTGCCTCGATGGCTGACAGAATCGGGCGGCCGGCCGTGCCGCCAGGTTCGCCGTCGTCGCTGCTGCGGTATTGGGGCCCGATTTTCCATGCCCAGCAATTGTGGGTGGCGTCGGGGTCGCTGTGACGCTCGATGAAGCTCATGGCATCGCTGGCACTGGCGATGGGCCCGGCCAGGGTAATGAAGCGGCTTTTGCGAATGTCCTCGCGGAATTCGCAGAGGTCGAGCAGGGTAGAAGGCATAAATGTCGGTCAGGCAACTGGCGCGATGCCGCATCCTTTGAGAATGATGTGGATAAGGTTGGTGCTGGCATCTTCCATATCTTGCTTGGTCAACCGGCTGCGACCGGTCACCTGGCAGATCTGGGTGGCGAAATCGGCGTAGTGCTGGGTGCTGCCCCACAGCAGGAAGATCAGGTGGACCGGGTCGACAGGGTCCATCTTGCCTGCATCCATCCAAGCTTGGAACACTGCCGCCCGGCCCCGGAACCACTCGCGGTAGTCAGCGCTGAAGTACTCGGTCAGGCAGGAGCCGCCGCTGATCACTTCCATGGCGAAGATTCGCGACGCCTGCGGGTTGCGCCTGGAGAACTCCATCTTCGTGCGAATGTACCGGCTAAGCGCCTCGCCCGGGTCGTCCTCGACGCTCAAGGCGTTGAAGGTGCTGTCCCATAGCTCGATGATGTTGCTGAGTACGGCAATGTACAGGCCCAGCTTGTTGGTGAAGTAATAATGCAGGTTGGCTTTGGGCAGCCCCGCCTTGAGGGCGATGGTGTTCATGCTGGTGCCCTTGAAGCCATGACGGGCGAACTCGTCTTCGGCGGCCTTGATGATGGCCTGTTCATTTTTCTGTCGGATACGGCCTGCGGGTTTGCCGGAGGCGGATAGGCGGTGCGCAGGGACTTCTAATGTCATGAACGATTCCGTGCAGGGGGATGGCTGCGTCTGTAGGACAAGATTACCTTCCCACGGCAAAGTAACAAGCATTGGCGGCAGAGAGTGGCATCAACGTGTCGCAGCCAGACTTTCCAGAAAACTCTCAAGCACCAGGTTGGGCCGTCTGCCTTTTCGCGTCACCCAGCTCAAGCTCAGGTCATAGAAGCGTTGCTGGGGCTTGAGCGCTCGTAGTCGTCCTTGCTGGACCCAGAGCGCAGCGTAGTGATCAGGCAGGTAACCCATGTAGCGCCCTGTCAGGATCAGGAACGCCATGCCTTCGCGATCCGACGCGCTGGCCGTGCAGTTGAGCACCTGGTAGTGCGCCTGGATTTCGGCAGGCAAGCGGAAGGTCGGGGCAATGGCCTCCTGGCGATTGAGGCGTTCATCGTCGAGCAGATCGTCATCGGCGTAGAACAGCGGATGACCGACGGCGCAGTACAGCAGCGAGCGTTCGCTATACAGCGGTTGATATTCCAGCCCCGACAACGGGCTGGTCTGGGGGACGACGCCCACATGCAGACTGCCATCGAGAACACCGTGCTCCACCTGGCTGGGTGCGATCATGCGGATCTGGATACGCACGTCCGGACCCCGGTCCTTGAGTTCAGCCAGCGCATGGGTAATGCGCATATGAGGCAAGGTGACGAGGTTGTCGGTCAGGCCTATGTTCAACTCGCCGCGCAAATGCTGGTGCAGGCCGTTGACTTCGGTGCGGAAGGTTTCCAGCGCGCTGAGCAGTTGCAGCGCCGAGTGATAGACCTCCCGGCCTTCCTCGGTCAGCGAGAACCCTGCACGCCCGCGCTGGCACAAGCGCAAGCCCAGACGCTGTTCAAGATCGTTCATCTGCTGACTGATAGCCGATCGCCCGATACCCAGCACGTTTTCTGCGGCAGAAAACCCGCCACATTCCACCACGCTGCGGTAGATTTTCAACAGGCGAATATCGAAGTCGCTGACTTGTGCAAGCGGATCGGGGCGTCGGCTCATCAGTTTAGTCGTGGCCTGTGTAAAGGTTAGAAATGCAGGCTTTTTCAGACTTTATCGCCGTGCCAAGTTAGCTGCAACAACATCCATCGTTGCCTAATCGTCTTCCGAGGAACCGCCGATGAACATGCTCCAAACCGCGCCTGCCGGTATCGCCAGCCAGCTCAAGCTGGATGCGCACTGGATGCCCTATACCGCCAACCGCAATTTCCAGCGCGATCCTCGGCTGATCGTGGCGGCCGATGGCAATCATCTGGTGGACGACAAGGGGCGCAGGATCTTCGATGCCCTGTCCGGGTTGTGGACATGTGGCGCGGGCCATACCCGCAAGGAAATCACCGAGGCGGTGTCGCGCCAGATCGGCACCCTTGACTACTCGCCGGGGTTTCAGTTCGGGCACCCGCTGTCCTTCCAGCTGGCTGAAAAGATTGCCGAACTGACGCCGGGTGACCTGAACCATGTGTTCTACACCAACTCAGGCTCCGAATGTGCCGATACGGCCTTGAAGATGGTGCGCGCCTACTGGCGCCTGAAAGGCCAGGCCACCAAGACCAAGATCATTGGCCGCGCCCGTGGCTACCACGGGGTTAACATCGCCGGTACCAGCCTGGGCGGCGTCAACGGCAACCGCAAGATGTTCGGGCAGTTGCTGGACGTCGATCATCTGCCGCACACCGTATTGCCGGTCAACGCGTTCACCAAGGGCCTGCCGGAGGAAGGCGGCATTGCGCTGGCTGACGAGATGCTCAAGCTGATCGAGCTGCACGATGCATCCAATATTGCAGCGGTGATCGTCGAGCCGCTGGCAGGTTCGGCCGGCGTGCTGCCGCCGCCCAAGGGTTACCTCAAGCGTCTACGTGAAATCTGCACCCAGCACAATATCCTGCTGATCTTCGACGAAGTGATCACCGGCTTCGGCCGCATGGGCGCGATGACCGGCGCCGAGGCCTTTGGCGTTACGCCTGACCTGATGTGCATCGCCAAGCAGGTGACCAACGGGGCGATCCCCATGGGGGCGGTGGTTGCCAGCAGCGAGATCTACCACACGTTCATGAACCAGCCGACGCCGGACTATGCCGTGGAATTCCCCCATGGCTATACCTACTCTGCACACCCGGTCGCCTGTGCGGCAGGGCTTGCTGCGCTGGATCTGCTGCAGAAGGAAAACCTCGTACAGTCCGCTGCAGACCTGGCGCCGCATTTTGAGAACCTGCTGCACGGCGTCAAAGGCACCAAGAACATCGTCGATATCCGCAACTTTGGCCTGGCAGGCGCCATCCAGATCGCCGCCCGGGACGGAGACGCCATCGTGCGCCCTTATGAAGCGGCGATGAAACTGTGGAAAGCGGGCTTCTATGTGCGATTCGGCGGCGACACCTTGCAGTTCGGCCCAACCTTCAACACCAAACCTGAAGAGCTGGACCGTCTGTTCGATGCCGTGGGCGAGACGCTGAACCTGATCGACTGATTTCCTGCGTTCAAGGCAGGCGCCTGTCGCACACACGCCTGCCACGCCTTTTTCTATCTGGAGTGTTACATGAGCATTGTTCAGCACCTGATCAACGGTGACTTGGTTACCAAGGGCGAGCGCACCGCCGATGTGTTCAACCCCTCCACTGGCCAGGCCATTCGCAAGGTCGAACTGGCCAGTCGTGCGACCGTGCAGCAAGCCATCGATGCTGCCAAGGTCGCGTTCCCGGCCTGGCGCAATACCCCGCCGGCCAAGCGCGCCCAAGTCATGTTCCGTTTCAAGCAACTGCTCGAGCAGAACGAAGCGCGAATCGCACAAATGATTAGCGAGGAGCATGGCAAGACCCTGGAAGACGCTGCCGGGGAGTTGAAGCGTGGTATCGAGAACGTCGAGTTCGCCTGCGCTGCACCTGAATTGCTCAAGGGCGAGTACAGCCGAAACGTGGGCCCCAACATCGACGCCTGGTCCGACTTTCAACCGCTGGGGGTAGTAGCGGGGATCACGCCATTCAACTTCCCGGCGATGGTGCCACTGTGGATGTATCCACTGGCAATCGCGTGCGGCAACGCATTCATCCTCAAGCCGTCGGAGCGTGACCCCAGCTCGACGCTGTTCATCGCCCAGCTGTTGCTGGAAGCGGGCTTGCCCAAAGGCATCCTCAATGTGGTGCACGGTGACAAGGAAGCGGTGGATGCCCTGATCGAGGCGCCGGAGGTCAAGGCGTTGAGCTTCGTGGGTTCTACGCCAATTGCCGAGTACATCTACGCTGAGGGTACCAAGCGTGGCAAGCGCGTCCAGGCACTGGGCGGCGCGAAGAACCATGCAGTGCTGATGCCCGATGCCGACCTGGACAATGCCGTCAGTGCGCTGATGGGGGCTGCCTATGGTTCGTGCGGTGAGCGCTGCATGGCCATTTCGGTCGCGGTGTGCGTGGGTGACCAGGTGGCCGATGCGCTCATTGCCAAGCTTGAGCCGCAAATCAAGGCACTGAAGATCGGTGCGGGCACGTCGTGCGGCCTGGACATGGGGCCGCTGGTCACGGCGGCGGCTCGCGACAAGGTGGTTGGCTACATCAATGAAGGCGTAGCGGCGGGCGCCAGGCTCGTGGTGGACGGGCGCGGCTTGAGCGTGTCGGGTAATGAAGAGGGCTATTTCGTCGGCGGCACCTTGTTCGACAGGGTGACCCCGCAGATGCGCATCTACAAGGAAGAGATCTTCGGGCCGGTGTTGTGTGTAGTACGGGTCGACAGCCTTGAGCAGGCCATGCAACTGATCAATGATCACGAGTACGGCAACGGTACCTGCATTTTTACCCGTGACGGTGAAGCGGCGCGGTTGTTCTGCGATGAAATCGAGGTAGGCATGGTAGGGGTGAACGTTCCGCTGCCGGTCCCTGTGGCCTATCACAGCTTCGGCGGTTGGAAGCGTTCGCTGTTTGGTGATCTGCATGCCTACGGGCCAGACGGCGTGAGGTTCTACACACGGCGCAAGGCCATTACTCAACGCTGGCCGCAGCGGGCCAGCCATGAAGCATCGCAGTTCGCATTCCCTAGTTTGTAAGCGTGCTGTTGGGGAGCAAGGAGGCCATGTGGCCTCCTTCTTCTATATAAGGTAGTGCTTCATCCATCAGCGGCGCCTTCCCAGCCCACGGCCAGAATATTTCAAATACATGAAATTAAAGGTTGACGCGGTTTCGAATCCCCTTATAATGCGCCCCACTTCCAGCGACATCGGAACGCGAAACTCCTTGAGATTCAATGGGTTAGCTAGTTCGGGTGGTGCTGTAAGGGCTACGATCGAACAGATCGGCAGCGGTTGAGAAGAAGGTTGACAGCGTGTTGAAACGCTGTAGAATTCGCCTCCCGCTACGAGAGATCGAAGCGAGTCAAGTGTTTGAAGTTGAACGAGTTTCTCGAAACAAACTTCAAAATAAA
>NZ_JBICKJ010000095.1:0-17630 GCF_043104125.1 Pseudomonas sp. xss_4 | reverse complement strand
CTGAAGTCGCGAAGATCAAAAGCCAGATCAAAAGCCAAAGCAAGAGCAAGAGCAAGAGCAAGAGCAAGAGCAAGAGCAAGAGCAAGAGCAAGAGCAAGAGCAAGAGCAAGAGCAAGAGCAAGAGCAAGAGCAAGAGCAAGAGCAAGAGCAAGAGCAGGAATTAGCTATATATGTTGAGCTGGAGTTTAAAGAAGTTTGCGATGCGCTCAGTAGCTGCTGCCTCGTACCTATTTATTACAGTGAATCTTTTAATGTGTATATGTTTAAAGCTCCCTCTGTAGGAGCGGGCTTGTCCCGCGATGGAGTGCGAAGCGCTCCCCTATAGCGTTATCGAGGTTCCAAGGCATCATAATTTTCAACGTTACTCCTGCATTGCAGTAAACATGCCGCCGAATCTACCCGCACTGCTCAAACTCGCGCTTATACCTTCAAATGCAAGCACCGGCCGGCGGATCGTAAGCAGCGAATGCCAACGCCACCCCATTTTGCTGTTGCTCAAGGCGACGCTGCGCCTTAGACTGCCGCCCCTTGTTAAAGAGTGCCGACTGGCGCTCGAAAAATTTCCGCTGCCGATGCCAAAGCATCAGCGGCAAACGAATCGCCCAAATGCACCTATTTTCATAGAGAAATCGATGACCAAGGAACAGTTGCTGGCCATGCCGGCCGATGACTACATGAACGCTGAACAGCTGAGCTTCTTCACTCAGCTGCTGCAAGCGATGAA
This sequence comes from Pseudomonas sp. xss_4, assembly GCF_043104125.1. NCBI lineage: Bacteria > Pseudomonadati > Pseudomonadota > Gammaproteobacteria > Pseudomonadales > Pseudomonadaceae > Pseudomonas > Pseudomonas sp. xss_4. The sequence continues at coordinate 16,906 of NZ_JBICKJ010000095.1, read as the reverse complement.
AGTCGAGACCCATGAACGCATCGAGCTGAGCCGTGCCACCATCGAAGGCCTGGATACCCCCTCGGATCCTGCCGATGTGGCATCGGTCGAAGAAGAGCGTAGCTGGCTGGTGAATGCCATCGATCGCGATCAGCGCCTGCTCCCGCAACTGGAGATGGCGCTTGACCGTATTGCCGACGAGAGCTTCGGCTGGTGCGACGACAGCGGTGAACCAATTGGTCTTAAGCGCTTGCTGATCAGTCCAACCACCAAGTACTGCATCGAAGCACAAGAGCGCCACGAGCAGCTTGATCGCCATCAGCGTCAGGCCTGAGCCGGTCAGGTTGCCAAGCCCCATGGAGCGATTCGTGGGGCTTTTTGCATTTCGCAAATCAAGCCGCAACGACCCATGCAATTTGCCCGGAGCAGTTGCGCAATAACCGGCAAGCCTGTTAAAACAGGGCGTCTCTCATGGATTTCACTGTCTTCGGATATCCCCACCGACAACAGTGTGCGAGTCGCCATCAGGCGCCAAGACCACGCACCCATCCGGAATCGCATTTTCATGGACGTGCAATGTCAGACGTTACGCCGGTAGCGCTTGGGCATTGCCCAAGGGTATGCAAGCGACAGCAACGCCGGCCGTTAGAGTGAAAAATCCTGCACGCTGCATCGTCAGCGGGCACAGACATGTCGCCCAGCGTTTTATTAATCTCATTGCCTATCGATTTGAAATGGCCGTGCTTCGCGAGCTCCTGCGAGGGCGGGTTGTAAACGGTTGAGGATTACTTCATTGGCAGTCAGCACTCTTGATACACACGCGTTGTTCGCCCTTGGCGATTTGCGTGGGAAACTGGCCCAGTTGTTCCAGGGTCGATTCGTCTATGTCACCGAGCAAAACCCTGATGGCCTCTACATGGCCGAGATCGACACGCAAAATGCGCTTGTGGTTGATGACAAGCAGCGCCTTGAATTGAAAGTCGGCGACCATTTTCGTGCCGCCGTGCTGCCCAGCCGCGAAGGCGGCAAGCTGGAAATGCGTTTTCGCGACATCAAGCTCAATGTCTACGGCGTTGGCGACTACGCGTTCGTATCGGTTCAGGAAGGCGAGGGGATCGTATTGCGGGAAGGCCATAGCGTGATGCTGGTGTTTGCCGCCGAGCAGCAAATTCAGGAAGGGCTAGGCAAGCTGTTGAAGGCTGTAACCGGCAAGGTTGCGAAATGGCGCAAGGGTGAGCTGACGACGTTCAAGGCAAGCGAGTGACGCTGCCAGCGCAAGCGCCTGGATCACGGGAACACTATCACCGTGAGCACCAGGCGCGCGCCATGGCCGAGGCGCAGCGGCTGCTCGCAGCACGTGAAGCGGTGGGCGGGCGATGGTTGGGTTGGGTAGCCGCCGAGTTGTATACCCAGGGCCCGCCCCATTACGTGGCCATGGTCAGGCGAGCACTGCAGCGGCTGAGTAAGCAGCCAGGCTAAGCGCGGTCAGTTACCACGATCCAGGCCGCTGCTGACCTCCTCGGGTACCGGCTCTTTGGCCTGACGCTTGCGAAACAGCCCTGCGCGGGCCAGTAACAAGGTAGTCACTGGCACCGTGATCGATAGCAGCACGGGAATCAGCCATGCATGCAGCACCAGCGACTCCTTCAACCACGAAAAATAGATAATCGAGCCAAGCGCGACGCACCAGGCCCCTATGGTCGAGGCCAGCGCCGGGGGATGCATGCGTTGGAAATAGTCTTTCAGGCGCAGTAGGCCAATCGCACCGATCAGCGCAAAAAGGCTGCCAGCTACCAGCAGTATGGCTGTGATCATTTCGAGCCAGAACGGTAGATTGAGTGTCTCGGTCATTCGATCACCTCTCCACGCAGCAGGAACTTGGCCAAGGCAAAGGAGCCCACGAAGCCAAACAACGCAATGAGCAACGCCCCTTCGAAATACGTGTCACTGGCATACCTGATGCCCAGCACCAGCATGGTCAGCATTGCCAGAATGTACAGGTAATCTAGCGCCAAAACCCTGTCTTGCGCCGAAGGCCCTCGGAATAGCCGAAGCAGGGTTAGGCACATAGCCAGCGCAAAGATGAACAAGCTGACAAGAACAGCGTTGGCGAGCAGTCCACTCATTGAAAAATCTCCATCAAGGGACGCTCATAGACGTCCTTGAAATGCTGGACGAACGCCGCTTCATCATCCAGATCGAATACGTGCAGCAGTAGCACGCTACGGTCCAGGGCCAGTTCCGACCAGATGGTTCCAGGGATCACCGTCGTGATCATGGACAGCGCTGCAAGCCCATGGGGTTCACGCAGGTCCAGGGGGATATGAACGAAGACTGAGCGTGGCGGCCGCGCCCCAGCACCCAGCACGCCGCGAGCGACCTGCAAGTTGGACAGGATGACGTCCACGCCAACCCGGCCTATCAGCTTGACGATGACCAGGGGGCGTCGGACATGGGCATGTTGCGGCCGCAAGGGTGCCATCAGCAGCGGAGCCAGTATCCCTAGTACGGCGGCGAGGATGAGGTTACCCGGACTCAGCGACAGGTTGAGCAACAGCCACAGGCCGAACAGGCATGCCGATAGCAGAGGAGCGGGAAATAGTCGGCTCATGGCTGCCCCTGAACGTCGAGCGAGGTAGGACCAGGTTTTGGCTGCGCTGCCATGACTGCATCGATGTAGGCATCAGGCGCCTGAAGGCTGGCAGCTGTGTCCAGGCTGTAGCGCAGCAGCGGCTCGGCCTTGAAGCTGAGCAGCATGCACAGGCCCAGCAGGATCACGATCGGAAGGCATTCAAAACGCCTGAGCACCGGAGAGGGTCGCTCTTCGGGTTTCCAGAAACGTTGGATGCCAACGCGTCCGAACGCGATCAGCGATGCCATTCCCGACAGTACAAGCAGGGCCACAAGGCCCCAGCCAGCGGCACCGAGGGTGTATTGGCTCGGAACGCCCAGGCCGTTGGGGTTGAACAAGGCACTGATGAGGTTGAGCTTGGCGACGAAGCCTGAAAGGGGTGGCATGCCGATGATCAACAAGGCGCAGGCGATGAAGCTCAAGCCCAGGAATGCCATGGTCCAGGGAATGACCTGACCGATGACGGCCTTCTGGTCATCATCGAGGTTGATCCCTTTTGGAGGGTGAAGTGATTCCAGTAAGGCCGGCATGGCGTCTTCTTCCTCGTCCAATGGCAACTCATTGGCAGATCGCGAGCGCTCGATGAGTTCGGCCAACAGGAACAATGCGCACAAGGCCAGGGTAGAATTCACGAGGTAGAACAGCGCGGCTCCAGTCAATGCCAATTGCGCAAAGCCCACCGCCCCCAGCAAGGTGCCAGCCGATACCAGGATACTCAACGCCGCCATGCGTTCCAGGCGCTGCGCTGCCAAGATCGACACCGCTGCCATGGCCAGGGTCGCCAAGCCTCCGTAGACCAGCCAATCTCCCCCGAAGTGTGCTGATGCCCCTGCTTGCCCGGAGAAGAGCAGCGTCCACACTCGCAGCACCGCATACAGCCCCACCTTGGTCATGATTGCAAAGAGGGCAGCCACGGGCGCGCTGGCAGACGCATAGGCTGGTACCAGCCAGAAGTTCAGGGGCCAGATGCCCGCTTTGACCAGGAACGCCATGGCCAGAATCGCTGCGCCTGCATGCAGCAGGCCGCGGTCGGCCTCGGGTACCAGCGGAATCTTCAGGGCAAGGTCCGCAAGATTCAGCGTACCCGTCACGCCATACAGCATTGCCGCGCCAATCAGGAACAACGAGGAGGCGAAAAGGTTGACGGCGATGTAGTGCAGGCCGGCTCGCACACGTGCGCGGCCGGATCCGTGCAGCAGAAGGCCGTATGAAGCTGCCAACAGTACTTCGAAGAACACGAACAGATTGAACAGGTCTGCCGTCAGGAATGCGCCGTACAGGCCCATCAGCTGAATCTGGAACAGCGCATGAAAACTTGCACCGGCGCCATCCCAGCGTGCCCGTGCGAACAGCAGGGCGCTTAGCCCGATGACGCCGGTCAGGGTCAGCATCAGCGCCGACAGGTGGTCCACCACCAGCACGATGCCAAACGGGGCTGGCCAGTTGCCCGGCAGGTAGACGCCGATCGATTCTGCCTGGCCCTGGGTACGGACCCAAAGCAGCAGGCTGATGGCAATGCCAAGACCGGCGAAGGTCGACAGCAGGTTCAGCCGTGCCTTGATCAATCGACGCTTTTCGCCCAGCAGCAACATGACTGCCGCTGTAATCAACGGCAGCAGGATAGGGGCAACGATCAGTTGGCTCATGCCGCTCATTCCTCACGCTCCCGGCCATCTACGTGGTCGGTACCGGTCAGGCCGCGCGATGCCAGCAGTACCACGAGAAACAGGGCGGTCATGGCGAAGCTGATGACGATTGCCGTGAGTACCAAGGCCTGTGGCAGCGGATCGGTGTAGTGCAACAGGTCCTGGGTAACGCCTTCCTTGATGATGGGCTCCTTGCCGATGAACAGGCTGCCCATGCTGAAAATGAAGAGGTTGACCCCATAGGAAAGCAGGCACAAGCCCATGATCACCTGGTATGTGCGAGGGCGCAGCACCAACCAGACTCCGGAGGCGGCAAGCACGCCAATGGCCACTGCGATCACTTCTTCCATCAGGCGGCTCCTGTTTTACGGGTCTTGCCTGGACTGGCCGGGCGATAGGCACGTACCGACTGGTGGGCCAGGGCCGTGAGTATCAAAAGGGTCGATCCGACGACCACGGTGAACACACCGACGTCGAAGAACAATGCGCTTGCCAGATGGATGTCTCCGAGCAGAGGAAGGTGCAGGTGCGCCGTATGGGTGGTCAGGAACGGGTAACCGAGCACGATGGCGCCGCCACCGGTCAAGGTTGCACAGAGCAGACCAGTGCCCATCCAGCGCAAGGGCCGCAGGCGCATTTGCGCTTCGACCCACTGGGTGCCTGCGACCATGTATTGCAGAATGAACGCCACCGAAGTCACCAACCCGGCGACGAAGCCGCCGCCCGGCTGATTATGACCACGCATGAACAGGTACATCGATACCAGCAGCGCGATGGGCAGCAACAGGCGCACCAGCACGGCGGGCACCATCATGAAGCCCAGAGCGGTATCGGCAGCATGGCGCGGGTTGATCAGGTCGGTGACGACATCAGGTGCCAGTTGGCGCTGCTGGGTCGGCAATTGCATGCTTTCCTTGGGTGGGCGGAAGCGACGCAGAAGCGCGAAAACGGTCAACCCCACCGCGACCAGCACGGTGATTTCGCCCAGGGTATCGAAGCCGCGGAAATCCACCAGCATCACGTTGACCACATTGGTGCCACCACCTTGGGGCAGCGCACGGCTCAGGTAGAACGAAGAGATGTCATTAGGCGTAGGGCGGGTCAGCATGGCGTAGGACAGCACGGCCATGCCGGCACCCACCAGCACCGCCAGTAGCAGGTCGCGCAGGCGACGCACGCGGGCGCGGTCGAACCTGCCAGGCAGAGGGGATACACCCTCGATACGACGTGGAAGCCAACGCAGGCCAAGAAGGATCAGGACAGTGGTCACCACTTCGACGACCAACTGGGTCAGGGCAAGATCAGGTGCGGAAAACCACACAAACGTGATACAGGTCATCAAGCCGCACACACTGACCATGGTCAGGGCCGCCAGGCGGTGGTACTTGGCTTGGTAGGCCGCGCCGATCGCGCAGGCAATGGCGATCATCCAGAGTGCGACGAACACCCCTGAACCTGGGATCTTCGGCCGCTCGCCCCAAGTCAGGCCACTGTGGAGCATGGGTGTCAGGCCCGCGAGGAAGGCGGCCACCACCAGCATGAACAACTGCGCCTGCAGGCGCCGGCTGGTAAGCAGGTGCTCGATACGTCGCGCCATCAGCATCAACTGCACCTGGCCATACTCAAAGAGACGCTTGCCATCGAATCGGCCCATCACGGGAGGGCAGGGGAAGCGGCCACGTCGCAGTTGCTTGCGCAACAGCAGGTACAGGACCACGCCACCACTCATGGCCACCAGGCTCATGATCAAGGGCGCATTCCAGCCGTGCCAGATGGCCAGGCTGTACTCGGGTAGCGTACCCCCTACCACCGGCAGTGCCGCAGCGGCTAGCAAGGGGCCTACGGACTGGGCGGGGAAAATGCCGACCACCAGGCATGTCAGCACCAGCAGCTCGACCGGCGCGCGCATCCAGCGCGGGGGTTCGTGGGGTGTATGCGGCAGGTCCTGGGCAGTGGGGCCGAAAAACACATCGACCGTGAAGCGCAGCGCATAGGCCACGCTGAATGTGCCGGCCAGGGTGGCGATCACCGGAAGCATGGCCTCGACCCAGGCGCTGGAGGTGATGAACACGGTTTCGGCGAAGAACATTTCCTTGGACAGGAAGCCGTTCATTAGCGGCACCCCCGCCATGGAGGCGCTGGCGACCATGGCTAGGGTGGCCGTGTAGGGAACCAGTCGGACCAAGCCGCTCAGGCGCCGGATGTCACGCGTACCACTTTCGTGGTCGATAATGCCGGCGGCCATGAACAGCGATGCCTTGAAGGTCGCGTGATTGAGAATGTGAAAGACCGCCGCCACGGCGGCCAACGAGCTGTTCAGCCCCAACAACAGCGTGATGAGGCCCAGGTGGCTGATAGTCGAATAGGCCAGAAGGCCCTTGAGGTCATTCTGGAACATCGCTGCGAAGGCACCGAGCAGTAGCGTCAGCGCGCCAGCACCACCGACTATCCAGAACCATTCGTCGGTGCCCGACAGCACTGGCCATAGGCGCGCCAGCAAAAATACGCCGGCCTTGACCATGGTTGCCGAGTGCAGGTACGCCGACACCGGCGTGGGCGCCGCCATGGCATGGGGCAGCCAGAAGTGGAAGGGAAATTGCGCGCTCTTGCTCAGGGCGCCGATCAGGATAAGCGGCAACAGCACTGGGTAAAGTGCGTGCTGGCGTATGGTGTCACCTGCAGCCAGGACCTTGTCCAGGTCGTAGCTGCCCACCACATGGCCGAGCAGCAGCGCCCCTACCAGCAGGCACAAGCCACCGGCACCAGTGACCATCAGCGCCATGTAGGCGCCACGGCGCGCGTCGGCCCGGTGATGCCAGTAGCCAATCAAGAGGAAGGAGAAGAGGCTGGTGAGCTCCCAGAAAAACACCAGTTGCAGAACGTTGCCCGACAACACCAGCCCGAGCATGGCGCCCATGAATGCAAGGAAGAAGGCAAAGAATCGCGGCACTGGGTCTTGTGGCGACATGTAGTAGCGCGCGTACAGAGACACCAACGTACCGATGCCCAGCACCAGCAGTGAGAACAGCCAGGCAAAGCCGTCCATGCGCAGTACGAAGTTGAGCCCAAGGCTAGGTAGCCACAGGAATTCTTCACGAATGACCCCACCGTGGGCCACCTGTGGATAGAGAAGTGCTACCTGGACGGTGCCGACCAAGGCCACGAGCCCGGCGAGTATGGACTCGGCGTTACGTGCGTTGTGCGGCAGCGCGGCTGCCAGCAAACTGCCCACGAACGGCAGAAGCAATAGCACTATCAAAGACATAGAGTTCTATTCTGAGAGGTTTTCCAAGGATCATACGTGCCGAACGGGTCATCGACCAACACACAACCTGTCGCAGAATCCTACAAAAGGGCTGTGACAGGCTGTTTTTTTATAACAGTTTTTTACAGAGGATAGTCGGAGCTTTAGAGACCGGTCTTGAGTTGACGTTCATTCTGTGCAAGTTCAGTACCAGCAGATTCTGGCCTGCGGCGCACGCGCAACTCGCTGATGACCACGGCGATGACGATCAGCAGGCCGCCCAACAATGCCAACCCTGGCAGGCGCTCTCCCGCTAGCCGTCCGACGAGGCCGGCCCACACTGGCTCACCGGCATAGATCAACGTGGCCCGGGTGGGTGATACCGATTTTTGTGCCCAGTTCATCGCCACCTGGATGATCGCGCTCATCAGGCCCAAGCCAATCGCACTGCTCAGCAAAAGCCAAGAGAAATCGGGTACCGATTCCTGGGTAGGCAGCATCATCATGAATGCCAGTGCCGAGGCCGTTGCCAGTTGCACCACAGTAACGCGGCGAACGTCGACGCGCCCGGCAAAGCGGCTGATCAGAATGATTTCGCCGGCGATGGCGACGGCGCTCACCAATGTCACTACCTCGCCTTCGCTCATGTGCAGGCTACCGGCCTGCGGCCCGGCGAGCAGGACCAACCCAACGAATGCCAGGCCGATCCCAAGGCTGGGCATCAGGCCCGGGCGCCGACCCAGCACCAGCCACTGCAGTAAGGGTACGAAGGGCACGTAGAGCGCCGTGATGAACGCCGACTGGCTGCTGCTGATCGTCTGCAGGCCCATGGTCTGCAGGCCGTAGCCCAACATGATCAATACGCCAATCGACAGGCCTGCCTTGAATTCGACAAGGGTTAACCCTGGCAAGGCGCGGGCCGAGACCATGCCGACGAACAGGGCAGCCGCGGCGAAGCGCAAGCCCACGAAAAACATGGGGCCACTGACGGTCATCACGTTGTGCACCAGCAGGAATGTACCGCCCCATAACATGGTGATGAACACCAGTACCCACTCGGCTTTGCTAAGACGGAACGAAAAGGTGGGACGTTGCGGGCGTGACTTATTCATGCGGTTGCAGGCTCGTAGGACAGGGCGCACAATCGGCGCAAAGTGGGCAGTATACTGCGCAACAACTAGGAGTGAGCAATATAGTGCACAACGACGCCTCGCATCGTGCTTCGGTGCTGCAACACGTGAGCTTGAATGTTCGCAGTCTGCGCAACGCTGCTGGCATCAGCCAGGCAACCTTGGCCGAGCGTTCAGGTGTCAGCCGTCGCATGCTGGTGGCGATTGAGGCTGGCGAGAAAAATGTCAGCCTCACCACGCTCGACCTCATCGCCGAGGCACTCGGGGTGGCGTTCAGCACATTGATCCAGGCGCCTGACCAGCGTAACCCTGGTCGTATCGAAGAGCTGGCCTGGGCGGGTGAGCATCCGCAAAGCCGGGCCATCCTGCTGGCAAGCAGCATGGCCCGTCGCGAAGTTGAGCTGTGGGAATGGACGCTGGCGGTCGGCGAACACTATCGCAGCGAGGCAGATGCCGAAGGCTGGAGCGAGCAGATCTACGTGGTCGAAGGTGTACTAACGCTGATTATCGAGGGTGTCGAGCACCGACTCGAGCAGGGACGCTTTCACGTATTCGCCAGCAATTGCCGTTACGCCTATCGCAACGATGGCGCGGTCGCAGTGAAGTTTGTACGCAATGTAGTGATCTAAAGTGGCGATCAGGCGTGGCCAGCAGCCTCTTGGAGCAATGCATCGGTGCTGCGCACCGAGGCATAGGCGAACGCCAGTGCAGCCATCGATGCCTCATGCACCTGTGCAGCAGGTACCCTTTTGCCGTTGAACTCCAGGGCCAGCGTGGCGCAGGCATCATGGGCGACCGTGACTTCGTACCCGAGGTCAGCTGCTGCGCGCACCGCTGCATCGATGCACATGTGGCTCATGCTGCCCACGACAGTCAGCGACCTGATGCCCTGGCGCTCGAGCGTCGGCGCAAGATCGGTCGAGAGAAAAGCGTTGACCTTGTGTTTGAGAATCACAGTCTCTCCAGGCATCGGCTGAACACTTGGGTGAATGGCTGCGCCCGAAGAGCCTGGAGCAAAAAAGGGGGCGTCGGCGCTGTCGAACTCGTGGCGTACATGCACGATGAGGTCGTTCGCGTCGCGGGCAGCCTGGAGCAGGCGGGCCGCATTTTCAGCGGCGCGCTCGACACCTTCCAGAGGCCATTTGCCGCCTGCGAAATAGTCATTCTGGATGTCGATGATGATCAGTGCGTGAGTGTTCATGTTGCCTCCGGGGGTAGTGGTTTTGACTGTTGCTTAGTTATAGGCTGTCGCGTGATAGGGGTGAATCGGCGCGAAAGACACTATGCGGGGCAAAACTGACATGGCTCGTTTTATCGAGATTGGCCTGCTTCGCTATCCCGATGCGCAGGAGGCAGCGATCCACGGCCTGCACGACCTGTTCGACGTGGCTAACCGTATGGCTGACGGGTTGGGTGCGGCCCAAGCGCCTCGTGTGCGTATCAGCGTATGGGGTGTGGGTGCAGAGGAAGAACTGCTGCCTGAGGCTCCTTCAGGGGATGACAGTGATGCGAGACTGCGTGTTCTGATCATCCCGCCAAGTTTGCACGCCGTTCCCCACGATGCCTGCCTGGCTCGCCATCGCTCGGCTTTGTGCCGATTGCACCAGGAAGGCACCGTTCTGGCCTCGGTGTGCATCGGGGTTTTCTTCATAGCCGACTGCGGTCTGCTGGATGGACGCACCGCATGCGCCCATCGCAATCATGTGCAGCTACTGAAGGCGCGTTACCCGCACATCAGGGCTGAGGCTCAACAGGTGTTGCTCGACGACGGCGATATCGTCAGCTCCGCTGGCCTGATGGCCTGGACCAGTCTGGGCCTGAGTTTGGTGCAGCGATTTATGGGCAATACCGTTGCCGCTGAAACTGCGAACTTTCTGGCGGTAGATCCGATACCTGCCGCTTTGCCCGGCACTTGCCTCAACCCGTTGCTTGATCATGGCGATGAAGCGGTCCTGAAGGTACAGCACTGGTTGCAGGCTACGGGCGCGCGGACGGCGGGCCTCGCAGCGATGGCAGCGTGCGCCAGCCTGGAGCCGCGCACGTTTTTGAGGCGGTTTCGCTTGGCTACAGGCTTGCGCCCCACCGAGTACTGTCAGCGGATCAGAGTATGCCGGGCAGCACGTTTGCTTGAGTTCACACGCAGGACAGTCGACCAGATCGCTTGGGATGTCGGTTATCGCGACCCCGGTGCGTTTCGCAAGGTATTTCAGCGCGCCACAGGCATCACCCCCAGTGCATTTCGACGGCAGGGCGTGACTTCAACGCCTGAGGGGCGGGGTGCATGGCGTAGCGACCCTCTTGACCTCGAGATTGGTTGAGGTTTTATCCTTCCGGGCATTGCGATGTGTATTCCCTGTCAGGAGGTTGTCGATGTCAGGAAGTGTCTCAGCCATCTGGTACAACCAGATGATCGAATATCGGGTCGCCGTCGTCTTTCAGCAAGCATTGGCCCAGGCATTGATGCAGCGCAGTGAGTCACTGGCAGCGCGCTTTGAAGACCTCCGGGCGGTCAGCGTTCAGGTGAGCGAAGATGGCAATTGTCTGCTTCAGTCGCTGCAGTGGACCAACCGGGAGGCCTGTGAGGCGGCTATCGAGCAAGTGCTGGACGGTTCGTTTTTGGGTCTTCTCCAGCAGTATCACGCCAGCGCCGTGAACTTTGCCGCCTTCACGGCCCTGCGGTGTCTGGCTCGCCATCCAGACGGAGCGTTGTACTGTCAGGTGGAGTGAGCTTCACGCGTACCAGGGTGCGTAGTGGGGATAGCGGTCCAGGCGAGCACCAATGACCATTTCGCTGATCCATGCCGCCAGCAGCGCACTGTAGGCCTTCTGGCTCTCTTCGGTGGACAGGCCGTGGTCGGCGCCGTCGACAATCCGGTGGGTGAGCGAGTGGGCACTGCCGAAGGCTGATCGGTAATTCATCAGCGTGCTGTGGGGTACGTAGTCATCATGCTCGGATTCGACCAGCAGAACATCGCCGGTAAACTCGGCGCAGGCGGCCAGAGCACGGTTGTCAGACGGCGCCAAGGGGCGACGGCGATAGTCATTGAGCCGTTGTCGGTCCAGGGACTGCTTGGGCGTATTCCACTCTTCGTCCCAGTACATGGCCGGTACCCGCAGGGCCAGCCAGCGGACCGGGCGCATCGAGGTCAACAAGGTAGCCAGGTAGCCGCCGTAGCTGCTGCCGATCACGGCGATGGCGTTGGGGTCCACAGTGGGGTGGCTAATGAGCTGATCGTAGGCTGTTAGCAGATCCTGCAGATTCTGCTCTCGCGTTACCGTCAGTCGCTGACTTTGGGTTTTCTCGTGGCCGCGCAGATCGAAGGTCATGCAGACGCAGCCAAGTCCTGTGATGTGTCGCGCTCTGGCAAGGTCACGCTGCTGGCTGCCGCCCCAGCCGTGGACGAACAGGATGCCGGGGATTTTGCTGCCCGGGCTGACCAGCGTCGCGCAGATGGTATCCCCGTTCACCGGCAGCTCTATCGTCTCACTCTGAATGGCCAACGTGTCGCAGCCGCGCGTATTTGGTGAGTTGTCCGAGTTCACTGTCGTTTCCTTGGTAGAAAAGTGTGGCATCCGCCGGTAGCGCGGGCGTGCCGAAGACTTCGTGGGTGCTAGCCCGCACTCGATCGACCCTGGCGTTGGCAGCGAATGCCTGAAGGGCGAGCAATTCGGCGCTGCTGGCACCGCCCATCCGCCAGGATTGTTCCAGCACGCCACTGCAAATGCCGCCTTTGGTGTCGGTGCCGCGGGCGATGTCGTAATTGCGGCGTGAGGCGATGAAGCCTGGTAAATGTCGATCGGCCGCTTGGTCATAAGTCATTGCCTGCTCGATCGCCAGGCGAACGCTCTTTTCCAAGGGGCCGGCCAGCAGAGACGCAAAGCCTCCTCGTACGAAGGTCAGGTCAGAGCCGCCGTACACCTCGATACCTTGGTGATCCTGGGTGAGTTGCTGTGTGCCGTAATAGCTGCAGACCAAGCCTGCAACCCGTACCTGGCCGACGCTGAACGTCTCGACGTTGCTCAGGTTCTGTTCCATCACCAGGCCCCAAATCAAGAGTTCTGCGTCATCCACCGCACAGAGTAGGGGTTCAAGTTCTTCGAGCGTGGAGAACACGGCCTGCCCTCGACCCGCGCATGCGCGTACGGGTTTCAGTCGTACAGGCCCTGTGATCAACAACAGTTGTGCGGCGTGCCGGGCGGTGGCCTTGTCGAATACGGTGTAGCCCTTGAGCAGCGCGTCCCAGGCCTGCCGGGCAAATGCCTCAGGCCAATCAGGCTTCGGTGGAGCACCTGGCGGCAGAGGGTGTGAAATGGCCTTGGTGGACATGAACGGATGAGCGACGGCACCGCCGAAAAAATCGGCTTCGCTTTTTATACCCAGTGCTGTCAGATCTGCGGTGTCGACCAAAGGCTGGGTGAGCATGTAGTAGTACGAAGCGTCCGCCCGTGTCGGTCCGTGCAGGTCTATCACAGGGCAGTCCAGCAACTGTGCGAAGCCTTCCGATAGCTTACGGTGCACGGCGTGCTCGTGGTCGGGCGTGTGAGGCCGAGTGTCGAGTACCACGACGCCCTGTTTGCGATGACAGGCACTGGGCATGACGATCCCTCTTGCAAGACGAGCTGTACTGCCTCTGAATCCGGGACGTTGGTGAAGTTCAGCATGGCAGGATCAATGGTATGGTCCGGCGTAGGCCCTTTCTCACAAGCGTGCAGCACGGAGATTGCTGATTGCAGGCCGCGGGCAGCTATTCCATCATCAAGCGCTCAGGCATACCGGATGTCGCCACTGATAAGGGCATGATCGTGCACACCACTCTCCAACAGACCACGGCCCAGCGTCTTGCCGCGACGCGTAAGGCCATGGCCGCAGAAGGGCTTGACGCCTTGCTGGTTCCATCGGCAGACCCTCATCTTTCCGAATATCTGCCAGGCTACTGGCAAGGCCGCCAGTGGCTGTCGGGCTTCACTGGCTCGGTCGGCACCCTGGTCATAAGCCAGCAGTTTGCCGGGCTGTGGGTCGATAGCCGCTACTGGGAGCAGGCTGAGCGAGAGCTGGCAGGTAGCGGCATCGAATTGATGAAATTGTCACCCGGGCAGCCGAGCGCGCTGGACTGGTTGGCTGAACATGTGCAACCGCAGGGGTGCGCCAGCGTAGATGGTCGTGCGATGGCTTTGGCTTCGGCTCGCCAGTTGCGAGAGCGCCTTGGCCAGCGAGGCGCAAGGTTGGTGACTGACCAGGATGTGCTGGGTCGCGTTTGGAGCGACCGGCCGACGCTACCGTCCAACCCGGTGTATTCACATCTTGCGCCCTACGCAGTAGTGGGTCGTGCGCAGAAGCTGGCGCTGGTGCGGCAGGCGATGCAAGCCAAAGGTGCGGACAGTCATTTCATCGCCACCCTTGATGACATTGCCTGGTTGTTCAACTTGCGCGGTAGCGATGTGTCTTACAATCCGGTGTTCCTGGCGTTTGCCATGATCGATGCGCGGCGCGTGCAGCTTTTCATTGCCTCGGGAAAAGTCGATGAGCCTCTACGTCAGGCGCTGCGCGAGGATGGGATCGAAGTGCGAGCCTACACCGAGGCTACCGGCGCCCTTGGTCAGTTGCCACCTGGTAGTCGCTTGTTGGTGGATCCAGCGCGGGTGACGTGCGGGTTGCTCGAGCCGCTAGGCGAAGGGGTAGTGCTCGTGGAAGGCTCGAATCCCAGTACCCTGAGCAAGGCGTGCAAGGCTGAGGGCGAACTTGAGCATGTTCGTAGGGCGATGGAGCAGGACGGCGCGGCCTTGTGCGAATTTTTCGCCTGGTTTGAAGAAGCGCTCGCGACACAGGTGGTGACCGAACTGACCGTCGATGAGCAACTCACCGCGGCGCGCGTCCGGCGACCGGGCTTCGTCTCGTTGAGCTTCTCGACCATTGCTGCGTTCAATGCCAATGGTGCGATGCCCCACTATCGGGCCACTGATCAGTCACACGCAGTGATCAAGGGCGACGGCCTGCTACTCATTGACTCTGGCGGCCAATACCTGGGTGGGACCACGGATATCACGCGTATGGTCCCCATCGGGCAACCGAGCGACCTGCAGAAGCTCGATTGCACCCGTGTGCTAAAAGGCATGATAGCGCTGTCGCGGGCGACCTTCCCGCGGGGCGTGCTGTCGCCCATGCTTGACGCCATAGCCCGTGCGCCCCTCTGGGCCGACCAGGTCGATTACGGCCACGGCACCGGCCATGGAGTGGGCTATTTCCTGAATGTTCATGAAGGGCCTCAGGTGATTGCCTATCAGGCAGCGGCCGCGCCGCAGACCGCCATGCAAGAAGGCATGATCAGTTCAATCGAGCCTGGCACCTACCGACCTGGGCAATGGGGGGTGCGGATTGAAAACCTGGTCGCCGCGCGAAGCGCCGGCCGCAGTGCATTCGGTGAATTTCTCGATTTCGAGACCCTGACGCTGTGCCCCATCGATACGCGTTGCTTGCTGCCGCAGCGGCTGACTGAGCAGGAGGTTTGCTGGCTCAATAGTTACCATGCCATGGTGCGCGAGCGATTGGCCCCACTGCTGGAAGGAAAGGCGCTGGCGTGGTTGTTATCACGTACTGAGGCGATCTAAGGCATATGGGGGCAGCCATCAGGCTGCCCCGGTCACTTGCAAATGACGATCATGCTGCGGCTGGTGTAGCCGGCAGGGTTGATGCCAAATAGATAATCGCCGTCCTCTTCGTCGCTGTCGCCTGAACGGGCGACGACGCGGTATCCGCGAGTGGTGCAGGCGCTAGCGGCCTTGCTGTAGCAGTTGTCCCACGAAGAAGACAGGCCGGAGCAGTTGATATGCAGGCCTTTCTTGCCCCGTTTGACCTCGGTTTTCGCCGTGGCGGCACATCCAGCAATAGCCAAGATGGCCAGGATGAGCAAAATACGTTTCATTCCTGTCCTTAAATGCAGGACGGATCAGCTACCTGGGTCCGTCATTTTCGCTCGGGTTCATCCTGAAGAGTACAGCGTCCCTGTTCGACTGCGCTGGGACAGCTTAATCAGCGAGCGGTGACGCCACAACACCCATGCAGCTTTCAACGAAAAGTTTTCCCGTGTCAATCCGCGACCATCGTCGGTTCTGGGCTATGGCGCATGGACAACGTCGTGCCCACGGAAGCCGCGATAATGGCGCCTACGGCCAGCCATTGGGTAAATGACAGGACCTCGCCCAGGAACAACAGCCCGGACAAGGCACCGAAGGCAGGCTCGATGCTCATGAGGGTGCCGAAGGTACGAGCGGGCATGCGCGTGAGCGCAACCATTTCCAGGCTATAGGGGAGGGCGGTAGACAATACCGCTACAGCGATCGCCATGGGGATGACCGCGGGCGTCAGCAGCAGGCTACCGGCATGCACGATGCCGATCGGTGCGATGAACAGTGCAGCGACCACCACTCCCAGCGCTGCGCTCTGCACGCCATGTTCGGCACCGGCACGTTGGCCGAAGACTATATAAAGTGCCCAGCACGCCCCCGCGCCGATTGCGTAGCAGGCGCCCAGTGGATCCAGCGCCTGTCCGTCATGGCCTGCGGGCAGCAACATCAGCAGGCCGAAAATGGCCAGCGCGATCCAGATGAAGTCGATGGCGCGACGTGAGGCGAATATGGCAACTGCCAGTGGGCCGGTGAATTCGAGTGCCACCGCAATGCCAATGGGCACCGTCTGCAGGGACATATAGAAGAGGAAATTCATTCCGCCGAGCGCCAAGCCATAGATAAGGACGTTACGCAGGGTGCGAGTAGTGAAGCGTGCTCGCCATGGCCGTAGCAGCGCAACCATTATCAAACTGGCGAAAATCAGTCGCAGTGAGGTCGTGCCTTGTGCGCCAATGAGTGGGAACATGCTTTTGGCGATCGAAGCACCGGTCTGAATCGATGCCATGGCGATGAGCAGCAGGCCGATTGGGAACAGCACGCTAGCCAGGTTGCGAGGCGGTTTGGACATGGGGACGGATTACCTAGGAGTGGCGTTGCGCACTATAGTGCGCAACGGTGTAGCAGACAGCAATAGAGTGTTAAGCGTTCCACTCAAATGACGTTCGGATAAGATTAATGCTTGACGCTACGAAATTAGTGTCTATAATTCGCCGCACTCCAGCGCAGTCGGGCATCAAGTAGACGCACTGGAGTACTGCAAGCCTTTGAAGCTGAACGAGTTTCTCGAAACAAACTTCAAAATAAACGCTTGACAGGCAACGAGGAAAGCGTAGAATGCGCGCCTCGGTTGAGACGAAACGCTCTCAGCCAA
>NZ_JBICKJ010000094.1:0-405 GCF_043104125.1 Pseudomonas sp. xss_4 | reverse complement strand
ATAGACTGAAGACCAGTTTCACTGCTGGAATTCAGGCTAAGGTAAAATTTGTGAGTTCTGCTCGTAAGAGCGACGTGCGAATTTTCGGCGAATGTCGTCTTCACAGTATAACCAGATTGCTTGGGGTTATATGGTCAAGTGAAGAAGCGCATACGGTGGATGCCTTGGCAGTCAGAGGCGATGAAAGACGTGGTAGCCTGCGAAAAGCTTTGGGGAGTCGGCAAACAGACTGTGATCCAGAGATCTCTGAATGGGGGAACCCAGCCAGCACAAGCTGGTTATCTTGTACTGAATACATAGGTGCAAGAGGCGAACCAGGGGAACTGAAACATCTAAGTACCCTGAGGAAAAGAAATCAACCGAGATTCCCTTAGTAGTGGCGAGCGAACGGGGACCAGCCCTTAA